>DATEDS010000090.1:0-12268 GCA_035281565.1 Gemmatimonadota bacterium | reverse complement strand
GGTCTCGGTGCGGACGAACGGGAACTCGGCGGCCACCTCGGCGAAGACCCTCCGCCAGAGCCCGTGGGCGAACGGCAGCGCGTTGGCCTTGTCGCTCATGGTGACGCGGGGCAGGCCTCCCTGGATCGCGTGGTCGAAGGCGGCGCGGATGATCCGCTTCACCCCCACGTAGGTGTTCAGGTCCTCGTTGATCGCGACCTCGTCGGGCGTTCCCGTCTTGAAGTTCCCCCCCAGCCCCACGTAGGCACCTTCGGTGTTCTCGCGGAAGACGACGAGGTCGATCGCCCGCTCCCGCCCGTCGGGGCGCGCCTTGAGGGGGCAGAGGTCGGGATGCAGCAGCCGTGCAGGGCGCAGGTTGACGTAGAGGTCGAGACGGAAACGCAGGCCGAGCAGGATGTCCCGCGCGTGCTCGTTGCCGGGAAGACGCGGATCACCGAGCGCCCCGAGGAGGATCGCGTCGTAGCCCGACCGAAGCCGCTCCGGCGCGCCCCCGGGGAGCGTCTCCCCCGTCGCCAGATAGTGGTCGGCTCCCCACGGGAACTCCTCGAACTGGTACACCACGCCGGCCGCGCGGCCGGCGATCTCCAGGGCCCGGCGGGCGACCGTGATCACCTCGGGGCCCACGCCGTCCCCGGGGATCACCGCCACGCGGGTCACGCGAGGATCCCCTCGAGCGCCGCGACCAGCACGGCGGCCGCTCCTACTCGGACCACTCTTTTAGGAAGTGGTGGACGTACTCCTGGTATTCGGCGAGGGCGTCCACGCCCTCGGTGAGCCGTTCGAACGCCACCGGATCGTCGGCGGTCTCGTACGCGGCCTCCTCGCCCAGCTCGGACACGTAGTCGGCGAGGTCGACGAGCGTGAGCCCGACCCGGCCGGGAAGGACCTCCTCCTCGACCAGGATCTCGAGCGCGTCCAGGCCGTCCTCCGGCTCCTCCCAGTCGGCCTCGTCGATGAGCAGGCGCGCGGCGTTGACCGCGTGCCGCATGCCCACGTTCAGGTGGCGGAGAGCCGCCTGCCTGGCCGCCGGCGCCTCGGCGAAGGTTTCCTCCCCCTCGTCCACCGCCACCCGCATGGCCTCGATCTCGGCCTCGAGGGAGTCCAGCTCGCGCAGGATGTCGCTGAAGTCCGTGTCCGGCATCCACGACAGGATAGGCGACCGGGGGCGGATGTCAACACGCTCGCCTCCGAATCGCCCGCGACGCGGTCGCTCCCTCAGCGTCGTCTCAGCCGGTAGACTTCGACTCCGATGAATGCGCGCCGGTCGACCACCTCGTGGGTCGTGGCAAGGGCGCGGCGGCAGTCGCTCGCTTCCTTGTCCCAATCCCGGCTCACGACCAGCCACACGTCCGGATCATCGCGCAGATCCTCCGGACGGTACATCGCCGGCTGGGCCTCCCCTCGCCTCTCGGCGCGGCAGCCCCGGAGACGCTCCACGGCCAGGTTGGGCCCATAGTACTCCGCCGAGGCGAGCGCCTGACCGACGACGGCCACCGGATCCTCCACGTCGCCTCGCTCCCCGACGAAGGTCATCGCCTCGCGCATGTGCTCCTTGTCGTACTTGGGAACCAGGTAGTAGTTGGAGAGCGAGAACCCGAACAGGATTACCACGACCGCCACGGCGGGCACCCTCCACCGTCCGAGGGACTCGACCCCCACCGCCAGCAGGAGAGGCACGGCCGACACCGCCGGGTAGACGTACCGCACGTTGTACGTCTGCCCGCTGAGGGCGGCGCTCGTGAAAACCAGGATCGGCACCCCGAATGCCCATGGAAGCAGCACCGCGGCCAGGTCCCGGCGCGTCCGGAGGGCCCACAGCCCCATCAGGAAGAGCGGCCCGAAGGCGACGAGGTAGAGCAGCACCTCGGGATGTTCCCTCAGGATCGAGGCCGCCGCAGGCAGGTCGTGAAGCTCCGCCACGGTCGGTCCCACCGTGAACCCCGCGACGAAGGCGAAGTACGTGTAGGGCAGCGAAGCCAGCGAAAGCGGGCGGTCCGTCCCGACAACCTCGCCGCCGGGTCCGCCTCCCCCCCCCATGCCGAGCGCGTGCATGACGGCCGGCAGGCCGAGGACACCGATCACCGCGAAGCAGGCGAAGGCCTTCCCCCGGAAGATCCAGCGGCGGCCACGGTCCGGCAGGAACCACGCCGTGATCACCTGCATCACCAGCACGTGCGCGGTGATGATGAACGTGTACAGGTTGAGCGCCGCGGTCCCTATGTAGGCCAGCCACCAGCCGATCCGGTCCGTCTTCCACGCCTTGACGAGCGCCCAGAAGGAGAGGGTCGTGAGGAGCGACCATTGGGCGTACCAGCGGACCTCTTGCGAGTACCAGACGTGGATGGGCATGAGAGCCAGGAAGAGGGCAGCGGTCAGCGCGGTCCGCCGATCGACGAGCTCGCGGGCAACCAGATAAAGCGCCGCCACGTCGAGGATGCCGACCAGGGCGAACGGAAGGCGCGCCATGGCCTCCGACGACCCGAGCCCCCGTACCCAGTAGAGGAGGACCAGCGCCAGGGGGCGGATCGTTCCCCCCTCGTCCAGGCCCCAGTACTTGGCGATCTGCTCGAGCGGAGGTCCGGCCTGCCGCAACGAGAAGATCTCGTCGATCCACAGGTTCTCGGCACCGAGATTGGCCAACCGAAGTGCGGCGGCCAGAATCAGGATCAGCGCCGGGAGAAGCCAGGAGGGCGGCCTCGTGCTAGCCGGGGTCAATCTTCTTCTCGAGCCAGGCGATACGTCGTGCCGCGAGAAGCCTGGAAGTGCACGACGATCTCTCCTATCAGGCCGAGGGCCACGGCTTGGACGCCGAGGGTCAGCAGCAGCACACCGAGAAGGAGCATCGGGCGATTGGCGATCCCGTGTCCGCCCATCCGTTGCACGAAGAGCACGAACAGGATGACGCTCCCGGCGAAGGCGAAGATGGCCCCCAGCGAGCCGAAGAAGCGCAGGGGACGGTAGGTGAAGCGCAGCAGGAAGAAGATCCCGAAGATGTCGAGGATCCATCCGAAGTACGTGGCGAGCGAATACACACGCTTGTAGCCACCCTCCGTATGTGGTCGCACGGCCACCTCGTCGACCCGGAAGCCTTCCCTCTCCGCCACCACGGGAATGAAGCGAAAATAGCTCCCGTAGAGGGGGATCTCCGACAGCACCCGCCGCCGGATCGCCAGGACGCGGCAGGTCACGTCATGGAGACGGGAGCCCGTCAGGCTGTTGAGGAGCCAGGTCGCGAACCCCGACTGCAGGCGATGGAGCCAGCCTCCCTTCTGGGATCTGCGCCTCGCCACCGCAACGTCGCTGCCCCTTTCGATCTGCCGGACGAGATCGACGAGGGCCTCGGGCGCCACGCGGAAGGCCGGGGGCAGCGACATCACGATCCGTCCATTGCTGTGTTCCCCGGACAGGCGCAGCACGGCCGACTGGCCGACCGGCTGGCCAACCTCGAGCAGCCGGACCTCCCCCGGCTCTGCCTCTTCCGTGAACGATCCCCGCATCTTCTCTTCGCCCGGCCCGAATACGAACAGGAACTCGAACGAATACCCGCCGTCACGCAGCGGGGGCGCATACTGTCGATAAAGGTCGGCCGCCGTGGCCCTTCCCCGCTCGAGGAGGATGACGACCGAGACGTCTACGGCCGCTGCCGGTGCCAGGGGACGAACCCTCGGCGCCTCCGCCCGCGACTCCTCCTCGGTCCGCTCCAACATCATGGGGACACCTCGCGCACCACTGGAAGCGACTCTCGAACTCGCCAGTATTGGCGTACCAGTACTTCACCAATCATGCCGAGCATGAACAGATAGGCGGCGAGTCCCAAAAAGAGGATCATCACCGAGGGAAAGACGAAGGCCCTTTCGTCGCCGCTGACGAACGTCGTGATCGCGATCACCGTCGCCACCGCGAACAGTGCACCTCCCGAGAATGCGCCGAGGGCGGCCAGTCCAAAAAGGCGCAGCGGCTGATCTCGGAACGAGCGGATCATGCTGATCGTCAGCAGGTCGAGGATCACGCGCCACGTGCGGGACAGTCCATACTTGCTGATTCCATAGCGTCGCGGATGATGGCGGACGGGGATCTCGGCGATCCTCGCCCCGCTCGTAGCCGCGGCGATGGCTGGAATGAAGCGATGCATGTCCGAGTACAGTGCCATCGAATCGAGGATCTGCGATCGGTAGGCGCGCAGGGAACATCCCGTGTCCCGGATGCGAACGCCGGTGACCCGCCGGATCAGGCGATTGGCGATCCATGACGGGATCTTTCGGGTGATCACCCTGTCCTGACGGTTCTCCCGGTAGCCGGTGACCAGATCGTACCCTCGTCCCAGCTCTTCGATCAGCCGGGGAATGTCGCCCGGGTCGTTCTGCAGGTCGCCGTCCATGGTGATCACCACGTCGCCCCGCGCGTGGTCGAACCCGGCTTTCATGGCCGCCGTCTGTCCGAAGTTCCGAGCCAGGTGGAGAACCCTGACCCTGTGATCCGAGCTGGCGTACTCGTCGGCCAGCTCGGCCGTGCCGTCGTGGCTGCCGTCGTCGACGAGCAGGAGCTCCCAGTCGTCGCCGGGCAGCGCCGCCCGGACGGCGTCCACGAGAGGGGGGACGTTGGGAGCCTCGTTGAAGAGGGGGACCACCACGGATACGGTTGCTGCTTTCGACACAGGCACGTCGACCATCCGTCGAGGAACCGACATTCGCGCCCTCGGCCGCCATGCCTGGGGCGGAGACCGCCGCTCGTCCTTGCGAGTATACCGTTCTTCCGCGGGCCTGACGAACCTCTCCACTCCGCGGGAGCAACTTTCGTACCGGCAGTTACGCTTACGCCCCGGCCGGGACGGCGATAGCTTCGGCGGATGGTCCTTCGCCCGGCCATGGTCCTTCTCGCTCTGAGCTTCTTGCTTCCCGCTCCGGCTCGAGGCCAGCCCCAGGGTCAGCCGAACGGCGACCCCTACGCCGACTATTCGACCCTCCTCACCCGCTATGTGCGGGCCGGCGAGGTCGATTACGCACGGTGGAAGTCGGACGCGCCCGCCGCCTGGGACCGCTTCCTGGCCTGGCTCGAGGCCACCGATCCGTCGGCCTGGCCGCTGGCCGACCGACGGGCGTTCTGGATCAACGCCTACAACGCGCGCGTGATCGAGGGGATCCTCCGGCGCTATCCCATCGACTCGGTGCGCGACGTGGGTCTCCTGGGGGGACGGGTGCGCGGCTTCTTCGGTCGCCGCGAGCACCCGGTGGCCGGACGCGAGCGGACGCTGGACGAGATCGAGCGGGAGATCCTTCTCCAGCCCCCGCTGCGGAGCGCCGCCCTCCACTGGGGCCTGTCCTGCGGCTCGCGGGGCTGTCCGGTACTGCGCCCCGAGCCCTACCGGGGCCCGGCTCTCGAGCGGCAGCTCGAGTTCCAGGCCGGGACGTACCTCAACGGGCCTGCCGGCCACCGTCTCGATCCCGAACGACGGATCCTCTACCTGTCGCGGATCTTCAAATGGTGGCGCGAGGACTTCGAGCGCGAGGCCGGCTCGGTACGCGAGTACGCCGGACGTTACCTCACCGGCGCCGCCCTCGAGGCGCTCCTGGCGGGCTGGGAGATCGAATACCTCGACTACGACTGGAGCCTGAACGAGCCGTCCTAGGCTGACCGGAGGCTAGGGTTCCTCCGCGGCCGTGTCGGCAGGAGCGTCCGCCGGCGCTCCGGTGGCGCGCGCGATCCTGGCCAGCGCCTCGGCCTCGAGCTCCGGTCGCGGCTGGAGGCCGTCCGGGCCCCAGCCAAGGACGGTCGCCCGCCAGCCGACCGACGGCTTCCCTGCCTCTTCGACCCGGAACCCCACCGCGACGACCAGCTCCGGGCTCCCGTCCTCGTCGAGGTCGACCACCCCGAGCTGCCGGTTCTCGTCGCCGATCTGGCCGTCCTGGAAGATCGCCGGCAGAGTCCCTTCGGGGGTGACGATCCGGGCCGGCTCGATCGCGCCGTCCCCGCCGACCCGGAACGCGCCGACCGTCGTGACGCCGGCCACCGGCGACGGCAGCTCGAGCAGGAGGAGCGGCAAGCCGGCGAGCCGGAGGGCGGCATAGAGACCGAGATCCGGCGTCCCGTCCTCCCACCGCTCGAGGCGGATGTCGGAGGGTTCGAGGAGTGGATCGGTCGTCCGCGCGCGGAACTCCCCCGCGTCACGCTCCAGCAAAAGGGCCGCGGGGGCCCGTCCCGCCGAGCGGTAGAGGGCCACCGTCTCGGGGGCTTCATCCCCGATGAGGTCGACCGAGAAGATTCCGCCCGGCGCCGGCGGCACCGGGGGGGCCCGCTCGACCAAGGGCTCGATGTGCGATTCCAGGATGAAGTTGTTGAGGAACGCGTCCCATACGTAGGCGAGCTCCCCGCCCGCCTGCGGGCCGGGGGTCACGAGCACCCGTGCACGCACCGGGTCGATCCATCCCTGGAGGATCGCCGGGCGGCCGTCGCGGGCGAGCCCCTCGAGGACGGGATGTCGGAGGCGGCGGCCGCCCGGATCGGCCACCGAGACCCGCGGGATCCCCTCGGCCGAGTGGCCGCTCCACGCCAGGAAGCGACCCTCGGGGGCCCAGGCCAGGCTGTCGACCCGCCCTCCGGTGAAGACGTCCAGGAACATCCCGGTCTGGCCCGCACGGGACCACAGGCCGACGGCCTCGTGGGCGCCGGCGGTCGAGAACGCGATCCGGGAGCTGTCCGGAGAGAAGACGACGCGGCGGAACCGGAGCGGGCCGTCGGCGACCAGGGCCCGGGCCTGCGAGGGGAGCCGGTCGGCGGTGAACAGGGTGTCGTCGCCCAGGAGCACGACGCGGCCGTCCTCCGAGACGGCGAGCCGACCGCCGGGACGGGCCTCGGGAGCCGCTTCGTCGTCCCCGACGGGGAGGATCGACACCCACGCCCGCCGCTCCTCCTCGCAACCGGTGGCGAACAGCGCGCTCGCGGCCAGGACGAGGAGGAGCGGCCTCGCCGACACCCGGTCAGTATCCGCCGTTCTTGATCACGTCGCGGGCGATCACGACGCGCTGGATCTCGTTCGTTCCCTCGAAGATCCGGTTGATCCGCGCGTCGCGATAGAAGCGCTCGGGCCACATTTCGGCCGAGTACCCCATTCCGCCGTGGAGCTGGACGGCCCGGTCGACGATCCGGTCCAACGCCTCCGAGCAGAAGTACTTGCAGATCGCCGATTCCCGGCTGAACCGCATCCCCTGGTCGCACATCCAGGCGGTCCGGTAGACCATGTTTTCCATCGCGTAGGTGTCGGCGGCCATCTCGGCGAGCATGAACTGGATCGCCTGGAGCTGGACGATCGGCTTCCCGAACGCCTCGCGCTGACCCGCGTACTGCACACACCTGTCGATGGCGTCCTTGGCGGCTCCGAGCGTGGCCGCGGCCAGTCCCAGACGTCCCACGTCCAGAACCCCGAAGGCGATGTGGGCGCCTTCGCCGACCTTCCCGATCAGGTTGTCGGCCGGCACCTCCATGTCCTCGAAGACGAGCTCCACGGTGTTCGACCCGCGGATTCCCATCTTCTCCTCCTCCTTGCCGACGCGGAAACCCGGAAAGCCGCTCTCGACGATCAGGGCCGCCGGTCCCGATTCGCCTTCGCCCTTCACCTGGCAGAACAGGGAGACGACGTCGGCCTGACCGCCATTGGTGATCCAGATCTTGGTCCCGTTGACGACGTAGACGTCCCCCTTGCGGACGGCCGTCGTCTTCATCGCCATGGCGTCGGAGCCCGACTCCGGCTCGGTCAGCGCGTAGGCGCCGATCTTCTCGCCACGCGCCATGGGGGCCAGGTACTTCGCCTTCTGGGCCTCGGTCCCGAACTTCTGGATCGTCATCGCCCCGATCGACTGGTGGGCGCCGATGAAGGTGGCGGTCGAGGCGCAGGCACGGCTGATCTCCTCCTGCAGGATCACGTACCCCATCTCCCCCATCCCCGCCCCGTCGTACTCCGGCGGAAAGGCCACGCCCAGGAAGCCGAGTTCGGCCATCATGTCGATGAGCCGCCGGGGGATCTCGTGGCGCTTGTCGATCTCGTCGGCGGCGGGTCTCAGCTCCTCGTCGACGAACCGCTTGACGGTCCTCCGAAGCTCCTTCTGCTCGTCGGTGAACGACCAGTCCATGGGTGCCTCCGGATGTCGGTGCTCACGGGCGCGCAGGCGCCCGGCGGGTCACGAACGGGCGGGCAGCTCCGCCGCTTCCAGTCGCCGGCCGACCGCGTCGATCAGGATCTCCCGCGCCCGCTCGACGACGTCGTCGAGCGACGGCGTCCGGGAGGCCATCGCTTCGGCCCGCTGTCGGAACTCCTCGAGCGAAGGGAAGTGCGGAGTCGGAACCTCGCGCAGGATGGCTTCGAGGTGCGCGCGGCCGCGGGCGGTACCCGCCCGCAGGTCGGTAAGCCCGGGGAGGTGCTCCCAGCCGGTCCGCAGCTGCTCGGCGATCCGCTCGGCCGGGAAGCTGTGGGCCAGCCGGTGCGCGACCTTCTCGATCGACCTCCGGGACAGGCGCCGCTCTCCCACCAGGACGTCCTCAGGGGGGCCCTTCAGATCGCGCACGATCCCGGTCCACGACAGCATCCTGAGCAGGTAATACGTCGCATCGATCTCCCACCACCGCCACCCCTGTCTGGTCGAGGCCTGGTAGTAGTGGTGGTTGTTGTGCCATCCCTCGCCCATGGTGATGAGCGCCAGGATCATGCTGTTCCGGCTGTCGTCTCCCGTCAGGTATCGCTGCCGTCCGAAGGTGTGGGCGAGCGAGTTGATCGCGAACACGCCGTGGAAGAGGACCATGGTGGAGAGGAAGAATCCGACGAAGAGGCCCGGCCATCCCGCCACGAGGAAGCAGACGACGGCGAGCAGGATCCCCGGCACCTTCTCCAATCTGTCGAGCCAGACGAGCTCGGGATACTGGGCCAAGTCCTTGACCAGGTCGTAGTCCGCCCGTCCGCGGTGCCGGGAGAAGATCCAGCCCAGGTGCGCGAACAGGAAGCCATGGATGCTCGGCGAGTGTACGTCCTCGGGCGTATCCGAGTGCTTGTGGTGGTGACGGTGTTTGGCCGACCACCAGAGGACGCCCTTGTGGAGGGAAGTCTCCGAGAGAAAGGCGAGCACGAACTGGAACCACCGGCCGGTATCGTAACTGCGATGCGAGAAATAGCGGTGATAGCCCGCGGTGACCGCGAACATCCGCCCGAAATACAGACCCACCGCCAGCAGGACCGATCCCACCGTCACGCCTGACCAGAGGATCCCGAGGCACGCGACGTGGACGAGGACGAACCCGACGGCCCCCGGATAGACGATGTCGTCGTGGTGCTGGTCGTCGAAGCGGATCCGCTGGGTCAGCATGGCGTCTCGCGAGAATCGGGTTGCCGAGGATGGACGATCGGGGGGCGCAATATAGCCTTTGGAGGGGCTCCTCGTGGAGATCCCGTGATGTGTCCCGTGTTCATCCCTGGGCGATGCGCGACAGGGGAGATGCCCGAGCGGGCCCCTCCCCTGTCGGTGCAACGTTCGGGCCAGCCTAGAACTCGATCCGGATCCGATACGTCAGGACGCTCTCCTCCCCGGCCGCGACGGGTACGTCGAACTGCACCGTGAACGCGTCCAGCTCCTCGAAGTCGTGGCTGTTCGCGAGCATCGTCCACTCCGACGGCAGCGGCTCGACGACCTCCACCACCACGTCCTCGGCCTTGTGGTTGCGGATCTTGACCTCGAAGGTCTCCTCGTAGACGTGGCCGCTGGCGATCACCTGGAACTCGGTCTGGCGTCGCTCGGCGACGACGTCGAACGCCTCGCCGACCTTGAGCTTGACGCGCTCGTCCTTCGGCGTGTGGTCGATCCGATCCTCGCCGACGAGCTGGAGCGTCCCGTCCACGTCGGCCTTGTAGAGCCGCACGACGCCGGCCGGCAGCGGGATCCCCAGCCCGTTCTTCTCGCGGTTGTCGAACTCCTGGTACACCCCGACCTTGAGACCCTTCTCTCCGCCGTACTGCTGCGTGTAGTACCACGGTGCGCCGGCGAGCCGGTACACCTTGTCGGTCCGGATCCCGTTCCCCTCGAGCAGCCGGATCTGCTTGGTCTGGTTGTTCTTGATCGTGGTCGGGCGCGGCAGGTCGTAGAGATGGTACTCGAAGAAGGTGCGCTCCTCGAACCCCACCGCGTCCGCCACCGCGGCCGCCTCGCGGAGCGCCATCTTGGCGTTCATCTGGCCTTCGTGCTCGGCGCGGTGGATGTCGCCTGCGACCAGCTTGAGCTTGGCGTTCGGGTACGAGGTGCCGCTCTTGTTGTCGAGCGTCACCCAGCCGCCGACGTCGAGCGTCCGGTCGTCCTCGGAGAGCGTCGCCACGTAATCCGCCTTCCAGGACAGCCCCTGAGTCAGGTACGACACCTCCACCGGTTCCGCGCCGCGGCGGTCGCTGGCCAGGGTCCAGACGAGGGTCGGCAGAGCCTTCAGGTCTCCCTTGAGGTCGGGCAGGACCACCCGGCCGGGCGGGTTCAGTGCGATCGAGTCGCCGATCTGGTACACGGTTCCGCCCTGCACGGAGAGGAGCTTCGCGGTGACGGCCCGCTCCTCGCCGTTCTCCCCCACCGGTACGTACAGGGTCACGGTCTCGCCGACGTACTTCTCGAGGAGCGCCTGAGGGGTCAGGAGGTCGAACTCGTAGTTCTGCTCGAGCACGTCCACCGCCCCGGGGTTTCTGAGCGCGGCGAACGCGACCGAGGTCGGGTCGATCAGGGCGGCCACGTCCCGGAAAGGAAGGGTGAACACCCCGCTCTCCAGCTCGATCGCCCGCTGGTCGCGAACCAGCCCCAGGTTGCCGTTGTAGACGGTGACGGCCAGCGCGCGGTCGTCGGGGTCGTCCCCGCTGACGGCCGCGCCGCCCGCCAGGACCGGCGCCAGGGCCAGCGCCAGGATGCCGAAAGATCTCGCTCTCATTTCATGCCTCCGGTTGATGGTCCGCTACGGGGTCTCAGTACCGATACAACCAGAGGCGGGGATTATTCCGGCGCTCGGGTGGATCGCCGGGCGGCAGGCCCTCAGGGCCGATTCGCGAGGAAGGCGGCGAGGCTGTCGGCGAGGGCCTGGGCGGCCCTTTCGAGCTCAGGCGGGAGGTCCCGACCGGGCGCCAGGCTGTCCCGCCACTGGGCGAGCGCCCGGGCGGCCAGGAGGGTGTCGGCCTGGGCGAGGGCGCTCCGGGCGCTCCGCTGGAACCGCTCGAGGTCGGCCGGGGGAGCCGCGGCGGCCTTTCCGAGCTCTTCGGGGGCCTGGGCTGCGGCTCGGTCCGTATCGAGGCCTTCGACCGTCTCGTCACGCTGCTGGGCGCCCGCGGCCGGCGCGACCGCGTCGGCCCGGTTCTCGGCGACCTCGACCCGCGCTTCCGCTCCGACTCGTTCGGCCTCCCCCTCGACCGAGTCCACGTCGTCCCGGAATCGGCCGTCGGCAAGGCCGACCTCCCGCCGGCGGTCGTCGATCTCGTCCGGGGATGCCGGTGCGCCGTCGGTCCGGGTCTCGGTCGCCGCCCCTCCGGCCTCGGCGAAGCGGTCCTCGCCCCGAGACCCCTCTTCGCGACCCGGGCCCGGAGTCGCCGCCGGACGCTCCGACCGGAGCGTCCGTTCCGCCTCTTCCGGGCCCCGCACGCCCTGCTCCCAGAGTACGCCCACGGCGACCAGGGCGAGGACCGCCAGGGCGGCCTGCGGGACATACCGCCCGAGCCCGGCCCGGCGCCCCCCGGGGGCGCGGGCCGAGGTCCGCGAGACGATCGAAGCCCTGAGCCGAGCCCAGTCGGGCTCCCGCTCGGCCGCGCGGGCCACGCGCTCGGCCGTGTACCCCCGCTCGACCGTGCGGGCGAAGGCCACCAGGGCGTCGAGCTCGCTCCGGCACCCCGCGCAAGCCTCCAGATGGCCTTCGACACGGAGCCGGTCGGGCTCGTCGAGCTCACCGGTCCGATACCGGTCGAGCAGCTCCCCGACGTGGTCGTGGCCATGTCCGTTCATCTTCGCCATCCGTTCTCAGGCCGACGTCGGCCCCGTCACTCCCTTCGATTCCAGGCACGCCCGCATCTTCTCCCGCGCGCGCGCGAGCCGCGACATCACCGTCCCCTCGGGAGCGCCGACTGCCGCCGCGATCTCGCGGTAGCTGAAGTCCTCGGCATGACGCAGGTCGAAGACCTCGCGCTGGTCGGGCGGCAGGGTCTCCCGGCACTCGACCAGGGCTCGCGCCAGCTCACGATCCTCGGCCGGCCGATCCGACCGATCCGCCGACGGCA
>DATEDS010000089.1:0-2709 GCA_035281565.1 Gemmatimonadota bacterium | reverse complement strand
GGCCTCGCGCTGGGCGGGGTTGAGGGCCGCCAGCAGGCGATCGGTCATGCCTCCTCCCCGGCGCCTTCGGCCGCCGGCAGGACGATCCGGAAGCGGGCCCCCGGCGCGTCCTCCCCGCCGACCAGCTCGAGGCTCCCCTCGTGGTAGTCTTCGATGATCCGGCGGGCGAGCGACAGACCGACCCCCCACCCCTGGGGCTTGGTCGATACGCCGGTCTCGAAGATCCGCTTTCGGAGCGCGCGCGGGACTCCCGGGCCGTCGTCGGACACCTCGATCCAGGCCGTGTCCGGCTCGTCCCCCGGGGCCACCGTCAACGTGATCCGCCCGCCCCGTCCCTCGAGCGCGTCGACCGAATTCTTGACCAGGTTCTCGAGCGCCCACTCGATCAAGGTCCGGTTCCCCCAGACGGGCGGGACGGGGCGGCGCTCGAGGAACAGGTCGATCGGCTTCCCGCGCCGCGGCAGGCGGGCCTTGAAGTATGCCTCGACCTCCGCCGTCAGCTCGTGCAGGTCGATCGGCTCCAGGCGTGGTTGCCGGCCGATCAGCTCGAACCGGTGGGCGACCTTGCTGAGCCGGTCGACGTCCTGCTCCATCGCGGTGAGCGCGGCGCCCACGTCGACCTCCTCGCCCGCCGCCGCGGGGCCGGCCAAGACCGCCGCCGCCCGCTCGGCCCGCAGCAGCTCCACCCACCCGTACAGGGAGGAGATCGGCGTCCCGAGCTGGTGCGCGCTCTCGCGCGCCATGGCCACCCACACGTGGCCCCGTTGCACCCGTACGTTGTAGCGGATCAGCCAGAAGGCGATCAGGCCGACCGCGGTCAGGACCAGCGCCTGGATGTAGGGAAGGTAGCGGAGCAGGGTGATCGTGCCGGCCTCGCTCACGTGGATGACCTGGATCACGTTGCCGGACTCGTCGGTCACCGGATAAGGCGCCGCGATCCGATCCATCCGCGCCGCCTCCTGGCGCAGCGCCAGGCGCTCGGCCGGCGACCACGGGCCCGTCTCCCGATCCAGGTCCAGGCCGTCCAGGTTGCGGAAGGCCGTCGGGTTCCCCTCGGGATCGGTCAGGATCACCGGATAGGGAAAGCTCTGGATCACCTCCTCGAACAGCAGGAGTTGCGCTTCGTCGGGAGTCGCCACCCGAAGCGCGCGCGCGTAGAGGGTGGCCAGCCGCTCGGTGTCCTCCCGGATGTCGGAGACGAGCGCCCGGGTGTACCAGACATAGCCGCCGAACAGCCCGATCGTGGCCAGGATGGCGACGAACGGCCAGACGCGGGGGCGGGGATGCGGATCCCTCGTCCTTGCCTCCTTCAGCCGCCGCGGGCGGCAAGCCGCTCGGCACCGCCCAGGTAGGGTCGCAGAGCCTGCGGCACGGTCACGCTCCCGTCCGCGTCCTGACACGTTTCCAGAAGCGCGATCAACGTGCGCGGCAGGGCCATCGCGCTGCCGTTCAGGGTGTGGGGGTGGCGCGTCCCGCCGTCGGAGCCGGCGCGGCAGCGCAGGTTGGCGCGCCGCGACTGATACGCCTCGCAGTTCGAGCACGACGAGACCTCGAGCCACATCCCGACGCCCGGCGCCCAAACTTCCAGGTCGTACGTCTTGGCGGCGGCGTTCCCCATGTCTCCGGCGGCCAGCAGAACCACCCGGTACGGGATCTCGAGGGCCTGGAGGATCGCCTCGGCGTCGGCGGTCAGTGACTCGAGCTCGTCGTACGACGTCTCGGGCGGCGTGATCTTGACCAGCTCGACCTTGTCGAACTGATGGACACGGATCAGCCCGCGGGTATCGCGGCCGTGGGCCCCCGCCTCGCGCCGGAAGCAGGCCGTGTAGGCGCAGTAGCGCAGCGGCAGGTCGCCGACCGACAGGATCTCGTCCCGGTGCCACCCCATGATCGGCACCTCGGCCGTCGGGATCAGGTACAGCTCGTCGCGCTCGGCGGCGTAGAGCTGGTCCTCGAAGCGTGGCAGGTGACCGGTGGCCGTCGCGGTCTCCGGGTTCACGAGGTACGGCAACGCGAGCTCCACGTAGCCGTTGGCCCGGTGGACGTCGAGCATGAACGCGATCAGGGCCCGGGAGAGCGCCGCCCCGTCGCCCACCAGGCCCACGAACCCCGAGCCCGAGATCTTCGCTGCCCGCTCGAGATCGAGCGCCCCGAGCGCCTCGCCGACCTCCCAGTGCGGGCGGGGCTGGAAGTCGAACGTCCGTGGCTCGCCCCAGGTGCGGACGATCCGGTTGGCCGAAGCATCGCCGCCGGGAACGGACGGATGGGGCGGGTTCGGCACCTCGAGGAGCCGCGAATCGAGCGTTTCCTTGAGCGCCGTCCCCTGCTCGTCGAGGTCCTTGATCCGGTCGCTGACCTTCCGCATCTCGGCCTTGAGACCCTCCGCCGCCTTCTCGTCGCCGGCGCTGATCAGGCGCCCGATCTCCTTCGAGGTGGCGTTCCGCTCCGCCTTGAGGCGCTCGCTCTCCGCGAGAAGCCGGCGGTGCTCGACGTCCAGCGAGATGAGGCGGTCGATTTCCGCCGTCTCGCCACGCTTGTCGAGCGCCTCGCGCAGGAGATCGGGATCGTTGCGCAGCATCCGGACGTCGATCACGCTAGTCCTCCACCAGGCGCCGGTTCTGGGGCTGGTTCTGATAGCTCCAGTCGAAGCGCACGAACCGCGACCGCGGGTCGTCGGGGAACTCGGTCCCCGTTTCGACGACGAGGAGC
>DATEDS010000088.1:0-9877 GCA_035281565.1 Gemmatimonadota bacterium | reverse complement strand
CCCCCGCCGGGCGGCCTCGCTCATCAGCAGGAGCGAGGTCTCGGTCTCGAGGATCAGCGCCTCGAGAGGATCGATGACGAACAAGACGGCGAGCCCGGCCGGCACGACTCCAGCTTGTCGCAACCGGAACCGCCGCGCCACCCCTGCCGGCGGCCGCCTATTTTCCGCCCGCGACGGCGGACGGGAGCTGTCCCTTCGTGAAAGGCGACCCCAGGAGACGCCGGGCGACCGCGTGGCTGTCGGCCGCGTCGGGCAGGGCCAGCGCCTGCCGGTAGGCGGCCTCGGCCGCCGTCCTGTCTCCTCGCAGGTCCGCGATCCGACCCAAGAAGATGTGGGCGTGTGGATAGGCGTCCGATTCGGCCGCGCCGAGCCGCGCGACGGTGCGGAATTCGCGCTCGGCGCCGGCCAGATCCCCCAGGGCGAGCAACGTCTGGCCGTAGAAGAAGCGCGTCAGCGAGACCCCTTCACGGCCATAGACGCCGCCCACCGCGAGCCGCTCCAGCGTCGCCTCGTAGAGCCGGCGCGCCTCGAGGAACTGGCCCTGCTTCTGGTGCGCGTACGCAGCCATGGTGGCGAAGTACGGGTTGTGGGGATAACGGGCCCGCAGGCCGTCCAGGATCTCTCCCGCCTCCGCCGGCCGGTTCTCGAACTGGAGGTAGAACAGACCCTGGAAGAAGGCCGCCTCGGTCCGCGTGTAGGAACCCTCGCGCCGCGCCCGGTCGAGGCTCGCGAGGCCCTCTTCACGGCTTCCCTCGAGCCCGAAGAGGAGTCGCGAGGCCGTCCGCGCGACGGCGCCGAACCGGGAGACGTAATAGCGGTAGAGCCCGTCGGCCGCGACCGCGTCCACGATGCCGGGCGCCACCTCGCGGAGTCGCCCGAGGTACTTCTTCGCCTTGCGCGCGTCGCTTGCGGCCTGCCAGGCCTCCCGGTGGGTTCCGGCCAGCATGCCGCGCCGCCCGTACGCGCTCCCCAGCACGAACAGGGCTTCGGTATCGCGGTCGTCCCGCTCGAGGCGCGCCTTCCCGCGGTCGATGGCGAGCCCCAGGTTCTCCTCGAGGAGCCCCTCGATGCGGGCATTGCGGCGGTCGTTCAGGTACTGCCACCAGTACGCCTCCGCGCGCAGGAAGTACCCCACCGGATGATCGGGCCGCGCCGCCACGACACGATCGAAACGACGGAGCGCCTCCCCATAGTCGAAGTCGTACGCGGCGTCGATCCCGGCGCGGATGTCGCCGACCAGCGGCCCGGGCCGGGCGTCCCAGAGGCCGAGCGCAGCCTGCGACGCCGCCGGCCGCACGAAAATCGGAACGGCGGCCAGCGCCACCGCGAGCACCACCACCGCGCGGATCCACTCTTCATGCGAACGTGCCATCGCTCCCTCAACGTGAAAACGGGATCGAATGTTCCCTGCGACGCCAACCGATGTCGATTGAACCACGGCTCAGAAGCCGAGCCCGCTTTGGATGGGAGGGTAAGTTAAGCCCTCGGGCCCGATCCGCGCGAGATCCCAGAGCTCGTGGACCGCTTCCCGACCGTCCGGCAGGATGTGGAGCGTCTGGACGCCGCGCGCCACGAACAGGTCGGCGAGGAATCGCCGATGGCAGCGCCACCACACGGCCTCCGCGCACAGGAGCGCGGTCCGTCCTCCGGCCCGCCACGCCTCGAGCGTCTCGAACGCGCACATGAACGAGGGGCTCTGCATGTGATCGGCGTAGGCCCGGAAGCCCGCGTTTTGGATCCCCTGGTTGGGCGATGCGGATCCGAGCCCGCTTCGACGCCCGCCCAGGTCCTCGAACCATCGGTGCTCGATCCCGCTCGCCCTCAGGGCGTCCGACAGGGGCTCCTTGGCGAACCGAGGGTGCCGCCGCGACGCCGGGAACCGCCGCACGTCGGCCACCTGCTCGATCCGGTGACGCTCGAGGAGGGTTAGAAATTGCGCCAGCTCGAGGGTGGAGTGGCCGACCGTCCAGATGCGGCCACCTTGACGCGCCTTCCGGCGGTCCGTACGCTCTCTGCCCAATCCGTGACCTCGTCCCGGTTCGATAGGAGCCGCCTGACCCGGCGCGTGGTCGCCGTGGCCTGGCTGATCGGCTCGCTGGCCGCCTGCGGCGGCGACGATACGGCGGCCGACTCCGACTCCGCCAGGCGCTCGAGAAGCGCGGATACGATGGCCGACACCGCGCCGGCGATCGCGGGGAGCGCGGGCGAGCTCGTCTTCGAGGCGGTCGAGGTCCCGGCCGCCTTCCCGGCCGAGTTCCCGATCGCACCGGAGAGCACGGTCGTGCAGGCGGCGGCCCGCGAGGGGACGACGGGAACCTGGAGCACGATCACGATCGTCCAGCGCGGCGAGCCCCAGGCCGTCTTCGATTGGTACCGGGCCGCGCTGGAGGGCGCGGGGTGGACGGTGCAGCCGGGTTCCGCGGGACCGCCCGCGCACGTGCTGCACGCGAGCCGCGTCGACTCGTACCTCGACCTGGCTACGGAACCGCACCCGCTGGACCCCGCCTCCGGGTGGGTAAGGACCCACGCGGAGATCTGGATGACCTATCCCTGAGGTGAGGGAGATGCTCGACAAGCGACGGGAAGACGACCTGAAGGAGCGGATCGCCAACGGCTTCATGGTGGAGTCGATGGACGACATGACGCCCGGCTATCTGTCCGCGCTGAAGATCCAGATGCTGGTCCAGGGGGACACGGAGCTGATGAGCGCCCCGGCCTACTACATGGCCGCCAAGGACGCGCCCACGATTTCCAGCCGGATCGCCGTCAGCGCGGTCATCCAGGACGAGCTCGGGCATGCCAACATCGCTTACCGCCTTCTCGAGGACCTCGGCGAGGATAAGGAGCAGCTCGTCTTCGGCCGCCGGCCTGACGAGTTCAAGAACCCGTACGGCTTCGACCAGGCGCTCGAGAACTGGGCCGAGATGGCGGTCGCCAACGGCCTGTTCGACCGAGCCGGGATCGTCCTGCTCTCGGACGTCCACGAAAACACCTCCTACGGGCCCCTGAAGCGGGCTCTCGTCAAGGTCGACAAGGAGGAGTACTTCCATCTGCGCCACGGCGAGTCGTGGATGAGACGGCTGTCCAAGGCGGGCGGCGAGGTACGCGAGATGCTCCAGCGCGCGGTCGACTGGATGTTTCCCACCGGGATCGAGTGGTTCGGGCTGCCCGATGAGCTCAAGCGCCATTCGGGCCAGCTCGAGTACCGGCTGAAGGGCAAGATGAACGACGAGCTGCGGCAGACCTGGATGGCCTCGATCATTCCCCTCTGCGACGAAGTGGGGATCGACATTCCCGCGCACCATGACCCCGACACCGGCCGCTACGAAGTCGAGTACGAGCTTCCGTGCGAGTTCGATCCCGACGAGAAGCGGTGGCTCTTCGACGAGCCGATCACGTGGGACCGGGTCTGGGAGAGATGGCGTGGGCGGGGCCCCATGAACGAGCGGTACGTCGAGATGATCCAGGGTCGGGGAAGCCACCTCTTCGGCGGGAACGGGAACGGCGCCGCCGCGTGACGAAGCCCACCGAAGCCGCCGTGTGGGAGGCCCTGGGCGGCATCACCGATCCGGAGCTTCCAGTCTCACTGGTCGACATGGGAATGATCTATGGCGTCTACATCGACGAATCTGGGGGTGTCGATATCGACCTCACCTTTACCTCGATCGGCTGCCCCGGGATGGACATGATCCTCGAGGACGTTCGCGCCACCGTCGGGGCCATTCCCGGGGTAACGAGCGTGAACATCAAGATTGTGTGGTCGCCCCCCTGGACCAAGTCACGATTGACCCCACGCGGAAGGCGGCTCCTCCAGGCCGTTGGCCTGAGCGTCTGACCCAATGGCGCGCGGCGAGCAGGTGTTTGAGGTCTTCTGCCGGATCGCCCCCGGCGACCCCATGTCCCACATCGGGACCCTGAACGCGACCGACATCGAGCTCGCACGGGTCTACGCCTGGAAGATCTACGACGAGGAGGACTGGGCCGAGATGTGGGTCGTGCCCCGGGCAGCCATCGCGAGCGCGCATCCCGACCGCTTCTCACCCGCCTCCGGGGACGGCCGCCCATGAACGCCGACCGTGGTGGCGGGCTCGAGCGCTCGCACCGGGACGCGCTGCGTCCGATCATCGTGGCCATCAGCGACACCAAGCTGCTGCTCGGCTACCACTACGGCGAGTGGACGTTCGGCCCACCGGCGATCGAGGCCGGCATCGCCGCCTGCTCGATGGCCCAGGAGGAGTTCGGTCATACGCGACTCCTGAACGGGATCCTGAAGCGCGAGTTCGATCTCGAGCTCGATCCCCTCAACGACACCCGCTCTCCCACCGAGTTCGCGTCGATCGCGTTCCTGGATCATCCGTTCGCGAGCTGGGCGGACGTGGTGGCCGCCAACGCCGTCGTCGACTACACCCTCTCGCTGGCATTGAGCGACTTCGAGGGATCGAGGTTCGAGCCGCTCGCCAAAGTCGTCGCCAAGATGCTCATGGAGGAGCGGTTCCACTTCGCCCACGCCGAGGGGTGGGTCCGGCTCATGGAGGAGCGGGGTGGAGCGCCGCGCGAAGCGACGCGCACGAGCATCGCGAGCGCCCTCCAGCAAGCCGCCGCCTTCTTCGGCCCGCCCGGCCACGATGCGCCGTTGGTCGAAACGGGCGTGAAGTCATCGCTGGACGCCGCGTTGCGGGATCGGCTGTTCACGCGGATGGCGCGACTCCTCGAGGATCCTGGAACGGTCGGCCTGCGGATGTCCAACGGCGCGTGGGAACTGGCGGACCCGGTGGTCTGGGCGGGATGGGATCCGGCCCGCCGCCGTCTGGACCCCGGCGGTCCAGAGCCGTCGATCCTGGACGAGCTCCGGGGGACCAAGAATGTCGCCTTCAAGACGGCCTGACCCCGAACCGACGGGGGAAAGGTCAGCCCCCGCCTGTCCCCACTGCCACTCGACCGACGTCGAGGTCGAATCCGCCTTCGGATCGAACCTCATGAGCCGGCAGTACTACTGCCGCAGCTGCCGGACCGTCTTCGAGTGGATCAAGCGGGAGGATGGATCGCCGACCGACTGGCTCTGACAGTCGCGATCACCTGCCCGCTCAGCGTCTCCGCCGTCGGGTGGCGACCGCGATCCCCACCAGGACCAATCCCGCTCCCGCCAGCGCCAGCCGGTCCAGGATCTCGTCCAGGATCAGATACCCCAGCACGACGGCGACCACCGGATAGACGTACGACATCAGGTTCAGGGTCGTGACCGCGACCTCCCTGAGCAACGTGTAGTAGCCCACGAAGGCGATGACCGAGCCCAGGATCGCCAGGTACAGCACGGATCCCACCGCGACCGGCGACCACTCGATCCGGGCTCCCCGCTCCACCACGAGCGAGCTCCCCAGTAGCGCCGCCGCCCCGTACGCCATCGGCAGGATGGAGAGCTGGAAGGGATGGAGATGGGTCCCCCATCGCTTGACCGTGACGTTCCCCGCCGCCGAGGCGAGCGGCGCGAGGAGCAGGACCGCGGCCGCGGTCGCCCCCCGTGGGTGGTCGAGCGTCAGATCGCCGCTGAACACGAGCGCGACTCCAAGGAAACCGATCCCGACCCCCAGCACCCGGCGCGCGGTGATCCGCTCGGCGGAGAGGACGAGGTGCGCCAGGATCAGCGTGAAGAAGGGATGGGTCGCGAAGAGGACCGCCGTCAGGCCGGAAGGGATGTATTGCTCGGCCCAGTAGACGATCCCGTACGAGGCCCAGAACATGGTCGTCCCCACTCCCAGCAGCAGGGCGTGCTCGCGACGATCGCGGGGGAACGGGATCCTCCGCGCCCGGGCGACGACCGCCAGCACGCCGGCCGCCAGGGCGAACCGGAGGCCGGCAGCCAGGAAGGGGGGGAGGTCGGCCAGGCCGATCTTGATCACCAGCCAGGTCGAGCCCCAGATGAACGCGAGGAGCCCGAACAGGCTCCACGTCCTGGCCGCGCTCACCGGATCGCCCCCGTCACCCCCGGGTTCACTCCAGCGCCCGGAGACGCGGCCTGGTGGCGGCGATCACGACCACGGCCATGCTCAGGACCGCGCCGGTCAGGGCCAGCGTGGTCGAGGCCGAGGTGAGCCCGGCCAGGGCCCCGGCGAGCAGGTTCCCGATCGGGAAGGTGCCCATGAAGGCGAGGCCGTACATGCCGAGCACCCGCCCCCGCATCTCGTCGTCCACGAGCTCCTGGAGAAGGGTGTTCATGAGCGCGATCGAGCTCGTCGCCGAGAACGAGATGACGACCAGGGCGGGTACGGTAACGGCCAGCGTGCGCGAGAGCCCGAGCGCGAGGACGCCTACGCCGGTCGCGATCAGGCATCCCAGGAGGTAGACCCCGCGGCGATGGAAGGCACCCCGGAAGGCGAGCGATAGGGCCCCGGCCACCGCTCCCACGCCGCCGATCGCGAACAGGTACCCGAGCCCGGAGGCGTCGAGGCCCAGGATGTCGCGCGCGATGATGGGCAGGAGCGTCGCGTACGGCATGGCGAGAACGCTCATGAGCGCGGTCAGGAGGAGCAACGCCTGGACCCGGGGTCTCTGCCGGGCGTACCGGAGCCCGTCGACCAGGCTCTCCCAGAGTCGGCTCCGCATGACCGTTCGCCGGCTGGTGACCTTGATCAGGAGGAGGGAGCCGATCGCCGCCAGGTAGCTCAGCGCGTTCAGCCCGAAGCACCCGGCCAGCCCGATCGGACCGATCACGATGCCGGCGAGGCTCGGTCCCAGAATGCGGGACACGTTGAACTGAGCCGAGTTCAGCGCGATCGCGTTCTGAAGGTCACGCCGTCCCACCAGGTCGTGGACGAAGGCCTGATAGGCGGGCGCCGCCATCGCCAGCGCGGTCCCCGACAATAGCGACAGGGCGAAGACGTGCCACACGCTGACGACGGCCGCCTGCGTGAGGGTGGCCAGGATCGCGGCGACGACCATCATCGCCGTCATCGCCGCGACGAGGAGCTTGCGGCGGTCCAGCCGGTCGGCGTACACGCCGCCCACGAGCAGGAAGAAGAGCATGGGAACCGTCCCCGCGAAACCAACCAACCCGAGCATGAACGCCGAGTCGGTCAGATCGAGGACCAGCCATCCCTGAGCCACGTTCTGCATCCACGAACCGACGTTCGAGACCAGCGCTCCGGCCCAGAAGAGGCGAAAGCCGGGATGGCGCAAGGCGGCGAAGGCTTCGCCGGCGCGCGTTCCCGGCGGCGTCGGCTCGGCTTCCGCCGGCGGGGTCGCCAGCGGCGACTCGAGCGGCGGGTCAGCCTCCGGTCGGGGCTCGGGCGGGCTCATCGCCGCTCCGCCGACCGGCGCTCCGCGGCCGCTCCCTCGACGCGCACTGCCGAAAGCACGGTCTCGGCATGGATCGCGACCGTGTCGGCCACGTCCTCGGCATAGCCCCCGCCCAGCGTGATCGCGACCGGGATATCCCGCTGCCGGCAGGCCTCGAACACGCCTGCGTCCCGGCGGGCGAGTCCCTGCCGCGTGAGCCGGAATCCACCCAGCCGGTCCCGCTCGTACGGGTCGGCCCCCGCCTGATAGAGGATCAGGTCGGGGCGGAAACCGTCCAGGATCCCGGGGACAGACGACTCGACCAGGCCCAGGTAGAGCTCGTCGGTGACGTAGGGTGATCCCGGCCGGCTCCGATCGAACGAAAGGAGCCCGATGTCCAGGTCGCTCCGCTCCTTGACCGGGTAGTTGTCCTCCTGATGGATCGAGAACGTGAAGACCGTCGGGTCGGCGGCGAAGATCGCCGCGGTGCCGTTCCCCTGGTGAACGTCGACGTCGATCACCGCCACCCGCTCGACCTCATCCTCGGCCTGGAGCACCCGCGCGGCCACCGCCAGGTCGTTCAAGTAGCAGAACCCCTCGGCGTGGTCGGCGAAAGCATGATGAAAGCCACCTCCCAGGTGCGCCGCCCAGCCGGACGTGAGAGCCAGCCGGGCGGCCATGGTCGTGCCGCCGCAGGAGAGCTCGAACCAGCGCACGATCTCCTCCGAGATCGGGAGCTCGCTGCGCCAGGTCCGGGGCGTCCATCGGAGGGCGGCCAGGTCGTCCAGATAGGCGGCCGTATGGACGCGGAGGAGATCCTCGCGGGCCGGCGGCTCGGGTTCCACGACCCGCGTCAACCCCTCCGCCTGGAGGCGCTCGCGAACACCCCGGTACTTCTCCGTCGGGAAGACGTGCGGCCCGATGTCGGTTTCGTAGGCGGATGAGGTGACGATACGGCCGTCGAGCTCCAAACGAGGAACCATCCGACGCGAGTCTAGCGGGGCGGGTTTGCCGCGCAACCCGTTGTGAACCCACCTTCTGTACTCGGAGGTACCGGGATGATGGTCAACCATCCCTCAGCCATCGCCGTCCGCGCGGCAATCCTCGTTGGACTCGTGCTGGGATCGCCGACCCCGCTCCGTCCCCAGGCGGCCCGGTCCGAGCGGTCCGAGGAACGGGCACGGATGGTCCACGAGCAGATCGCCCGCCGCGGCATCGAGGACCAGGCGGTCCTGGGCGCGATGCTCACCGTCCCGCGACACCTGTTCGTGCCCGAGACGCATCGCGACCGTGCCTACGGCGACCACCCGCTGCCGATCGGCCACGGCCAGACCATCAGCCAGCCCTATATCGTGGCGTTCATGACCGAGCTGCTCGAGATCGAGCCCGGTGACCGGGTGCTGGAAGTGGGGACCGGGTCTGGCTATCAGGCGGCGGTGGCGAGCATGCTCGCCGATTCGGTCTTCACCGTGGAGATCGTTCCCGAGCTCGCGGCGGAGGCCGAGTCGAGGCTCGAACGGCTGGGGTATCGCGACGTCGACGTGCGGAGCGGGGACGGCTACTTCGGCTGGGAGGAGCATGCGCCCTACGACGCCATCTTCGTGACCGCCGCCGCGGGCCACGTCCCGCCCCCGCTCGTCCAGCAGCTCGTGCCGGGCGGCCGGATGGCGATCCCCGTGGGCGGACCGTTCCAGCTCCAGAACCTCGTGCTGGTCGAGAAAGCGGCCGATGGCACGGTCACGACGCGGAGCGTCCTTCCCGTCCAGTTCGTGCCCCTGACGGGCGGCCACTGACCGTCCATTGAAGAGGGCCCTGCCGATCTCGCTCGCCGTGCTCTCGGCGGCGGTCCTCGCCCATGAGGTGGCGCTCGTCCACCTCTTCTCGATCCTTCATTGGACCCACTTCGCGGCGCTGGTGATCGGCCTCGCCCTGCTCGGCTTCGGAGCCAGCGGCAGCGCGATCACGGTCGCCACGCGGCGGGGTTGGATCACGGGCCGGGAGGGTCCGGCCTTCGTGCTCGCGACGGCGCTCGCCGCGCTGACCTTCGATCCGAGTACCCGCCTCGCCATGGCGATCCCGTTCGACGCCTTCGAGCTGATCGCGGTCCCGCGCCAGATCCTGTACCTGGCCTTGACCTGGGTCGTCCTGGGAGCGCCCTTCTTCTTCGCGGGGGCGGCGGTGACGCTCGCCTTCCTGATCGCTCCGGACCGGATCGGGCGCGTCTATGCGGCCAACCTGGCGGGATCGGGAGCGGGCAGCGTGCTCGGTCTGGCGCTCGTGGCGACCCTTCCCGCCGATGGTCTTCCGGCGGTGGTCGGCGCGACCGCGGGCCTTGCGCTCGTCCCGCTCCTCCGGTGGGGCGGTGGCCACCGCGTCGCGATCGCGATCGCCGTCGCGGCGGCGATCGGGCTCCCCTTCCTTCCCCGGCCGTCGATTCCCATGTCGCCCTACAAGGAGCAGCGGCTCGCGCTCGAGCTTCCCGACGCGGAGGTCCTCGCCCGTCGCGACGGCCCGCTCGGGCGCCTCGACGTCGTTGCCGCTCCCGCCCTCCGCCATCTGCCGGGCACGAGCCTGACCTTGGATCGTCCGGTGCCGGCACGACCGG
>DATEDS010000087.1:0-10159 GCA_035281565.1 Gemmatimonadota bacterium | reverse complement strand
AGGGCGCGGGCTCGGACCCGCCGCTGAACGAGAAGGGGAGGCTCCAGGCCGATGAGCTCGCGCGCCGGTTGGCCGGCCGCCCCGTCGCCGCCCTCTACACGTCCCCCCAGCGCCGGGCCCGGGAAAGCGCGGTGATCCTGGGGACGTGCCTCGGGCTCGAGCCGCGACTCGTGGAAGCCCTTCGCGAGCTCGATCACGGGGCGTGGGAGGGACTGACTCAGGCCGAGGTGGTGGCCCGATGGCCTGACGCCTACCGCGCGTACGAAGCAGCGCCATGGGATACGCCGCGGCCCGGCGGGGAGTCCTACGCGGAGCTCGGGAGGCGTCTCTGGCCGGCTCTCGAGAAGCTCGCGCACCGCCATCGCGGAGAGGAGATCGTGACCGTCACCCATGGCGGGCCCGTCCGGCTCGTCCTCAGCCGGGTCCTTGGGCGGCCGCTCACCGAGCGGCATCTCTTCGGCGTCGACAACGCGAGCGCCTTCGCGGTCGAGGAGACGGGGGGGCGCTGGCGAAGCGCGGCCATCACCAGGTGAGGCCAGGTGGCCGATCTCGAGCATGGAGCGGGTGGGACGCGGTGCGTGGTCAACAACCGAAAGGCCCCGCCCAGGGGCGAGGCCTTCGGTGTTTAGGCCAGGAGGAAACGGGCCTAACTCTTCCCCGACCCCCCCGTAGTCGACCGGGACCGGAAGGCGTCGGTTCATGCAGTTTACCGCCTCCGGGGGGAAAGTCAAGGGTGTCCGGAAGGGCTCGGCGCACGGGGGCTCATGGCCTTCAAACCTGTTCAAACATCATCTTCTGGCGGGCCACCGAAAGAAGTTTCGGGAGACTATTGCACGACGTGGTCGAAGCAGCAAAATTGTATCCACAACGTATGAGGTTCCCGACCCTCGTCCCCCGATGGCCGGTCCTCGCGGGCGCGGGCCACACGATCGCCATGCTGGCGATCGTGAGCTGCGCTTCCCGGGAGCCTCTTCGCCCCTCGATCCCCGAAACGCCCGTCAACTACTACGTCCGAATCGACCGTCCGACCGCCACCGGTTACGACGTCTCGGTCGCGTTCGACGAGGTGGACGCCGACTCCATCGATTTCTACCTGCCGGCCTGGACCCCGGGCCGCTATGTGGCCGACCGCCGTCCCGAAGTGGAGAACTTCTCCGTCCGCGAAGGTCACGGCGAGCCGATCGCCATGCGCCGCCTCGACACGCGCCGCTGGAGGATCTATCCGGGCAGGGCCCGCTACGTAACGATCGGCTACCGCGTCCCGACCGCCGTCGAGCCGAGCGCCGGCCGCGCGTTCGCCACGCTGCTCGAGCTGAGGGGCGGATATGCGGCGGGCTCCGCCCTGTTCGGCACGCTCCTGGGCCACGAGTCGCGGCCGGTCCAGGTCTCGTTCGAGGTGCCCCGGGGCTGGAACGTGACGACCCCCCTCCGGGAGCTCAACCGGAACCGGTGGTCCGGCGCATCGTTCGACGTTCTGCCGGGCACGCTGTTCGCGCTCGGAGACCGGATGACGGACTACAAGCTGTTCGTGGCCGGCAAGCCGCATCAGGTCGTCATCCAGGGGGCGCCGGCAGGATTCGCCCCGGATTCGCTGCTCAAGCTGGTCAGCGAGACGATCGAGCTGGGTACGCGCTTCTACGGGGCCCCGCCGTACGAACGATACCTGTTCGCCTTCCATTTCGTGGAGCCGGGCGTCACGGGCCTCGGGGCCACGGGCCAGGCCACCGCCGCCTCGTTCTTCCTGCCGCCCCTGGACGGCGACCAGGTGCGGAAGGCCGGAATCGGGGCGCTCCTCCTCCACCAGTATCTCCACGCCTGGTACCCGGGCGCGTTCGGGCCGGCGGCCCTGCTCGATCCCAACTTCCTGGCCTCCCCGGACGTGCCGGGGACGTGGTTCCTGGAGGGGGCGGCCGAGTATTACGCCCGCCTGCTCCCGGCCCGCTACGGCGGGGGCGGGGCGCGAAGCTTCTACGAGGCGATGGGGGAGCTGCTGACCGTGTGGCGGCAGATGGGTCACGGCGCCTCGGTCGACCCGGCGGCCCTGCAGCCGGGCGTCGCGGACGAGGCCGAGATCGTGGTCGGCGGGGCGCTGGCCGCGCTGGTGATCGACATCGCCGTACACGGCGACACCCGGGGCCAGCGCGGGCTCGACGAGCTGCTGGCCTTCCTGCAGCGGGGGACTCCCGTGGGCGGGTACCACGAGGGGGTGTGGGCCGAGGCCGCGGCGTCGCTCGGCATCCCGGAGGCCGCCCTGAGCCCGCTGGTGACGGGCTCCCGGCTGTCGATCGAATCGGGGCTGGCGCGGGCGGGACTGCGGCTGGTCACGCGCTCGGAGGCGCGCCAGTCGCTCGGGGCGCGGCTGGTCGTCGAGGCCGCCTCGGGGACCGTGGTGCCGGACCCGGAGCGGGAGGCCGTGGCCCTCGAGTTCGGCGTGCCGTACGCGCCGTCGCGCCACTTCATCGTCCGGGACATCGAGCCGAACGGCACGGCCGCGAGCGCCGGGCTGCGGGACGGCGACATCCTGCTCCGGATCAACGACACGCCGGTCGGGCCCGACGAGACGATCGCCACCCGGTACGCGCTCGGGCGCTACGTCCGCGAGGCGCCGGCCGGGTCTCCGATCGCGTTCGACATCCTCCGCGGGGGCGTCCCGATGGAGCGGGCGGGGATGGTCCGCCGGATTTCGGTGACCCGGGTGGCGATCGAGGAAGTGCCGGGGTCCTCCGCGGCGGCGCTCGTCGTGCGCACGGGGCTGCTGGATCGCGGACGGACCGCCGCCAGCCGCTAGCCCCTGAAGTACGAAAGGCCGTTTTTCAGCGCCCGCCTAGTAGGTCCAGGTGACTCCTCCCTCCAGCCGAAAGATCGACTCGTCCGCGATCAGGAACTTCCCCTCCGCGAAGTATTTCCACCACGTCCGCATGGGGATGTCCACGCCCGCGGTCAGAACCAGGGCCAGCTCCGTGTCGTCGTCCCCCTCATCCTCGTCGCGATTGACGTGCAGGAGCGCCAACCCGCCGCCCGCATAGGGGTCGATCCGGGATTCGGTGGGATCGACCGGGAACAGATAGTGGGCCTCACCGCCCACGACGAAGCTGATCGCATCGTCCCCGAACCCGAGGACGAGCGGCGTCTGGATCCGCACCCGCTCCCAGGGCCGGCCCAGATCGAGGTGACCCCCGATGAGAAACTGGGTCAGCTCGTCGTCGAGGGACACCCCGGCCCGGACCCCGTAACCGCTCAGCGTGACAGAATCCTGGGCCAGCACGGCCGGGGAGGGGGCGAGGAAGGCGAGGGCGGCGGCGAGTACCATCGGCGCGCGGGACATGAATCCTCCGGGTGTAAGGTGGCGAGACCTGGAATGCCTGACGATGTCGAGGGATGGGGATCGATCCTACCCGGAAGCCCCGGCGTTGTGCCGAAACTCCAGGAATGCGTAATTTCGAACTTCCGAGCCCGATCATCAACGTACCGTGCTCTCCAGGAGGCCTCGTGAACGAACAGATCCCCCCGCCGTTGCCGCCTGAGGCCCGTCCGGTCGGCCAGGTCACCTCGACCGGCCTGGACCCCAAGCTGGCCGGGCTGCTGTGCTACATCCTGTCGCCCCTCACCGGAATCGTCTTCTTCTTGATCGAGAAGGCCAATCCGGTGGTCCGGTTCCACGCGGCGCAGTCGATCGTCTTCGGGATCGGCGCCGTCGTCGTCTGGGTCGCGATCGCGATCCTGTCGTTTCTGTTCTATCAGATCGCGTGGTCGCTGGGGAGCCTGTTCACGCTGCTTCAGACGCTGGTGGGGATCGGGCTCTTCATCCTGTGGGTCGTGTTGCTGATCAAAGGGTACTCCGGAGAACGGTGGAAGCTCCCGGTGATCGGTGACATGGCCGAGCGCCTGGCGGCCAGTCAGGCCGGGGCGCGGTGAGATTCGAGAGGAGGGTCTGGAGAATGCGATCGTTCGTCATCGGTCTGGCGCTCGCGGGGCTGGCGTCGGCCCCCGTGACCGCGCCGGCCCAGGTGAATCCCTACGGCTCGAGCGGAAAGGGGAAGATCTACGGCCTCGACCTGACCGCCCTTCGGGGGCCGGAATCGGCCCCGGCCCGGATCGCGATCGTGATGGATTTCTCGGGTTCCATGTCGGGCCAGTCGGGAAGCCGGGCCGAGCAGGGCGTGGCCGGCCGCCTCGAGCGGGGCCTGGGCGGTCTCATCGGCGGCCGCGCCGGGGCCAAGGTGTCCGAGGAGCTACGCGAGCGGCGCCAGAAGGCCGAGGAGGCGATCCGCGAGGTGGCGAGCGGCGTCGACGGGCTCCCGGATGGCACGTGGTTCAACGTCATCACGTTCGAGAGCCAGCCCCACCCGTGGCAGCCCTCGCTGGTCGAGGCGACCGAGGAGGTCAAGGACGAGGCCAAGGACTACTTCGACGACCTGGAGCCGACCGGCGGCACGGCCATGATCCCGGCCCTCGAGGAGGCGTTCGCGGAGGGGCCGGACTTCGTGGTGCTGGTCAGCGACGGGGAGCCCAACGAGGGGTCCCAGGCCGTGCTCGAGCGGGTGGCGGAACTGAACGCCGACGGCGCCGTCGTGGTGCACACGATCGGGATCGGCGAGGACCACGACCGCGACTTCATGGAGACCTTGGCCGAGCAGAACGGCGGCGAGGCCCACACGCGCGGGGCCGGCATCTTCTGATCCCCGCCCGGCTCATCGTCAAGAAGCGGGACGGCGGCTCACTCACGGAAGCTGAGTGGGCCGCCTTTTTTCAGGGCTACATGGCGGGCGAGGTGGAGGACTACCAGGTCGCCGCGCTCCTCATGGCGATCTACTTCCGGGGCATGGAGCCCGCCGAGACAAGGACCCTGACCCGGATCATGATCGAATCGGGCGAGCGGTGGACCTGGCCCGACGATGGCGGTCCGATGGGGGACAAGCACTCGACGGGTGGGGTGGGCGACAAGGTGTCCCTGATCCTGGCTCCCCTCTGCGCGGCGTGCGGCGTCCGCCTGCCGATGGTATCGGGGCGGGGCCTGGGCCACACGGCGGGAACCCTCGACAAGCTGGAGACGATCCCCGGGCTCCGGACCGACCTCGAGAAGGCCGATTACGACCGGCTCGTCGACGAGGTCGGCTTCGCCATGGGAGGCCAGACCGGGACCTTCGCGCCCCTCGACCGGGAGACCTACGCGCTCAGGGACGTGACCGGGACGATCGAGTCGATCCCGCTGATCACCGCGAGCATCATGTCGAAGAAGCTGGCCGAGGGGCTGGACGGCCTCGTCCTCGACGTGAAGTGGGGCGACGGCGCGTTCCTGCGCGAGCGCGGGCGCGCGGAGGAGCTGGCCCGCTCGATGATCGAGGTCGGCGTGTCGTTCGGGGTCCGCACCGAGGCGCTCCTGACCGACATGGAGAACCCGCTCGGGCGCACGGTCGGGCACGCGCTCGAGCTGAGGGAGGCGATCGAGGTCCTGAGGGGCGAGGACCCGGAGCCCCGTCTCCTCGAGGTCACGACGGCGCTCGCCGAACGGCTACTCGTCCTGACCGGCGCGGCGCCTGGCGAGGACGAGGCGCGGCGCGCCGTCCACGAGGCCCTCCGCGGGCCGGCCTTCGACCGGTTTCTCGCCATGGTCCGGGCGCAGGAGGGCGACCCGGCGCCGATCGAGGACACCGACCAGCTGCCCAGGGCCCCGGTCCGGCTGGAGCTCACGGCGCCCGCGGGCGCATTCCTGGCCGGCCTCCCGGCCCGCCGCGTGGGGCGCCTCCTGGTCGAGCTCGGGGGCGGCCGCCGGGTGAAGGGGGACGAGATCGACCGCTCGGTGGGGTTCGTCTTCCCGCGCGCGCTCGGCGACCGGCTGGAGCCGGGCGAGCCGTGGGCGATCGTTCACGCGCGGGACGGGGCCGGTGCCGAGAAGGCCCGGGCGGTCCTGGAGTCGATCGTGGAGTGGTCGGAGGAGCCGGTCGTGCCCCGACCGGCGATCACGGCGCGGATCTCGCGGGAGGAAGACCCGCCGGCCTGACGAGGACCGCACCCGGAGACCGGCGGTCTCCGGGCCTAGAACAGGAAGTCGTCGCCGACCCGCGGCTCCTCTCTCCCCTCGCCGTTCTCCTCCTCGGCCGGCAGATCCAGCAGCGGGACGTCCTCCCGTGGCACGCGGCAGTAGTGCTCGGGGACGGTCTCGGGGATGAAGATCTCGGTATACGACGGCATCCCGCAGAAGTCGGCGGCCAGCATCCCGGTCGAGGTCGTCACCGCCCGCTCCACCAGGCCCGGTGGCCGCGGGAACGCCTCCTCGGGCTCGGGGGGCTCCAGCCCCTCGTGGGCGACCTTCATGAAGTCGGCCCAGATGGGGGCGGCCAGGACGCCGCCCGTCCCGTTGTAGCGAATCCGCTGCTTGCGGTCGAAGCCGACCCAGGTCAGCGCCTCGTAGCGAGGCGTGAAACCCACGAACCAGGCGTCCGTGGACTCGTTGGTCGTCCCGGTCTTCCCGCCGGCCGGCCAGGTGAAGCCGCTGCCCCGGATGGCGTAGCGCCCGGTCCCATGGTCGACGACGTCCTCCAGGATCGTCGTCATGATGTAGGCCTCCTGGGGCGTCAGGACGCGCGTCCGCGCGGGCTGGAAGCTCCGCAGCACGTTCCCGTTCCGGTCCTCGATCCGGGTGATCGAGACCGGCGTCACGCGGATGCCGCCGGTCGGGAACACGGAGTAGGCGCGCAACACCTCGTAAGGGATCAGGTCCGCCGCGCCCAGGGCCAGCGAGCCGAAGGGCGGAAGCTGCGTCGTGATCCCGGCGTCACGGGCGTAGTCGATCACCGGCCGGATCCCCAGATCGAACATGAGACGGACGGTGGCCACGTTGATCGACTGCGTCAGCGCCCGCCGCAGGTTGATCGGCCCCCGGAAGCGCCCGTCGTAGTTCACCGGGCGCCACATCGTGCCGTTGCCCATGGGCATCGAGAGCGGGCGGTCGTGCACGACGTACGAGGCGGGGAAGCCGTTACGGATCGCGGCCGCGTAGACGAACGGCTTGAACACGGAGCCCGGCTGCCGGTGGGCCTGGGTGATGCGGTTGAACTTCGACTCCTCGAACGAGCGGCCGCCCACCATCGCCACGACGCCGCCCGTCTCCAGGTCCATCGCGACGAGCGCTCCCTGCAGGTACGGGGTCGCGGTGCGGCTCTCGGTCTCCTCCGCCTCGGGCTCCGCCGTGGTCGAATCCGCCGCCGCGCGCGCGGCCTGCCACGCCTCCCGGCGGACCTTGTCGGCGGCCAGCGTCCGTTCGATCTGGGCGACGTGGCGCTCGACGATCTCCTCGGCGGCCGCCTGAAGGTGCGTGTCGAGCGTCGTGTGCACGATGTACCCGCCGCGCCATACCGCATCCGTGCCGAGCATCGATTCGAGCTGCCGCCGGACGTGCTCGGCGAAGTAGGAGTGCGCGCCTTCCTGCCGCCGCTCGGGAACGAGCTCGATGGCGCTTCGACCGGCCGATTCCGCTTCCTCGCGGTCGATCGCTCCGACGTCTACCATGTTGGCCAGGACGGCCGAGCGACGGGACTTCGCCGCGTCCAGGCTCACGCGCGGGCTCTGCCGCGACGGCGCCTGGACGATCCCGGCGAGCAGCGCGGCCTCGGGGAGCGTCAGCTCGGTGGCGTGCTTGCCGAAGTACAGCTGGGCGGCCGACTCGATCCCGTAGGCGCCGCTCCCGAAATAGACCTGGTTCACGTACATCTCCAGGATGCGCCTCTTCGGATAGTGCTCTTCGATCTCGGTGGCGAGGATCACCTCCTTGAACTTCCGTGTGAACAGCTTGTCGGGGGACAGGAACAGGTTCCGGGAGAGCTGCATCGTGATCGTCGACGCCCCCTGCGACCGGCTCCCGGTCACCAGGTTGTACCACGCGGCGGCGAGGGCCCGCCTGACGTTCACGCCGTCGTGCTCGAAGAAGGCGCGGTCCTCCGTTGCCAGGACGGCGTCGATGAATGCCCGAGGCACCCGGTCCAGCGGGACGATCTCGCGCCGCTCGGCGGCGAACTCGGCGATCAGCTCGCCGTCCCGGGAGTACACCTGGGTGACCAGGCTGGGCCGCCAGTCCTCCAGACGGGCGATCGAGGGAAGGTCCGAGCGGACGCGCTGGTAGACGGCGGCGAACGCGCCCACCCCCATGAACAGGAGAAAGAGCGCGATCAGCGCGACGATGTTGGCGCCGCGCCACAGGCGGCCGAGGTCTTTGCGGGGGGTCATTCCTCGGCACGAATATACCTCGTGGCCGGCCCGGGGATCCCATGGCCGCCGATGGGCCGCCCGCCGCGATCGGCTAGTTTAGCGGCCCATGGCCGCACGGTCGTCCTTCCCTCCTGTCGCCGAACAGCTCGACCGGATCCGGGCCGGGGTCGACGAGCTGATCCCCGAGGAGGAGCTGGTCGCCAAGCTCGAGCGGTCGCTCGAGGCCGGGAAACCGCTGGTCGTGAAGTGTGGCTACGACCCGACCCGCCCGGACCTCCACGTGGGTCACACGGTGACCCTCCGAAAGCTGGGCGACTTCCAGGCGCTCGGACATGCCGTCACCTTCCTGATCGGGGACTTCACGGCCATGATCGGCGACCCTTCGGGACGCTCCGCCACCCGGCCGCCCCTGACCCGCGAGGAGGTCGAGGCCAACGCGCGGACCTTTGCCGACCAGGTCTTCCGTGTCCTCGATGCCCGGCGCACCGCGATCCGCTACAACTCGGAGTGGCTCGGGAAGTTCGGTTTCGAGGAGGTGCTGCGGCTGGCCTCCCATTATACGGTCGCACGGATGCTCGAGCGCGACGATTTCCGGCAGCGCCACGAGGCGGGGACGCCGATCTCGATCCACGAGTTTCTCTACCCGCTGGCCCAGGGGTACGACTCGGTGGCCCTCCGGGCCGACGTCGAGCTCGGCGGGACGGACCAGAAGTTCAACCTCCTCGTGGCTCGCCACATCCAGCGCGAGTTCGGTCAGGAGCCCCAGGTGATCGTGACCCTGCCGCTCCTCGAGGGGACGGACGGCGTCCAGAAGATGTCCAAGTCGTACGACAACGCGATCGGCCTGACGGACCCCCCGGAGGAGATGTACGGCAAGACGATGTCGATACCCGACGGGCTGATCGTGAAATACTTCCGGCTCGCCGTGGGGGCGCCGCCGGAGGACGTGGCGGCGGTCGAGAAACAGCTGGCCGACGGGGTGAATCCACGCGACGTGAAGCGCCGGCTCGCGCGCTCGCTGGTGGCCGCCTACCACGGAAGGGAGGCCGCACGGGAAGCCGAGGCCCATTTCGACCGGCTGTTCGTCGAGCGCGGGCTTCCCGACGAGATCCCCGAGCTGACCGTGTTCCTCGACGAGCCGGACGCTGCGCTCGCGTGGGTGCTCCGCGAGGCCGGCCTGGCCGCCTCCGCGTCCGAAGCCCGCCGGCTCATCGAGCAGGGCGCGGTCTCGGTCGACCGCGAACGAGTGGCCGATTCCGACCGCCGCCTGGCAGCCGGGAGGACGACCCTTCTCCAGGTGGGGAGACGCCGCTTCGCGCGCGTCCGGCTCGAGGCCGCGACGTGAGAGGGTTGACGCACGCCGGGGCAGCCCGTATCTTTATGATCCCTTCCAAACGGGACCCCGCTCTCTGACAACCGAATCGTGCCAAGCCTGAATCACGGCCTGGATGGGCCCCGCCGCGCGCACTACTTCGCGCGGCACTTTGGGGACCAAAGTAGACCGTAACACGATTCCGCCCGCCAGGATCCCCGGTTTAGCCCGCGGATCCCGCCCTTCGGGGCGCCGGGCGGAGTCAGGAAATCGAATTCTCTTCAACGGAGAGTTTGATCCTGGCTCAGGACGAACGTTGGCGGCGTGCCTTACACATGCAAGTCGCACGAGAACGGGAAATTCGGCTTGCCGATGGACCCTAGTAAAGTGGCGAACGGGAGCGTAACACGTGAGGAACCTGCCTCGGAGTGGGGAATAACACCGAGAAATCGGTGCTAATTCCGCATGATGCAGCGGCCCCGCATGGGGACAGTTGTTAAAGACCGCCTCTGCTTGCAAGCGGCCGCTTCGAGATGGCCTCGCGGCCTATCAGCTAGTTGGTGAGGTAATGGCTCACCAAGGCGACGACGGGTAGCCGGCCTGAGAGGGTGTCCGGCCTCATTGGGACTGAGACACGGCCCA
>DATEDS010000086.1:0-3155 GCA_035281565.1 Gemmatimonadota bacterium | reverse complement strand
AGAAGCCGGATTGCCGCCCGTCCCATTCCCCGGGCGTCAGTCCGGAACCTCCTCCGCGGTGTCCGCAGGCTCGTGCCACAGGATCGGGTGCCGCCCCCGGCGGGTCATCCACGACTCCTCGAACCTCTCCCGCTGCTCCGGCGTCAGGATGGCGAGGATCTCCCTGTGGGTGTCCTCGAGGATCTGATGGAGGCGGGGGCGGGTCTCGGCCATCGCCTCGGCGAGCCGCGCCTCCTGGCGCTCGAGCACGGCCGAGAGCTCCTCCCGCTGGCCGGCCGAGAGCTCCAGCTCATCCCCCAGGTGCTCCGCGATCCGGTCCCGGACGTGCCCCCGGAACTCGCGGTTCGGGGGGCCGTGGGGGCCGTGGCGCCCGATCCATCCTCCCGGGGGCCCATGATGGCGAAGCACGGTCCGGTCGAGGGCGATTCCGCCCAGGACGCCGATCGCGGCGACCACGAGGAGGAGGCCGGCCGCCAGGACCGGCGAGGGTCCGCGACGCTCGTTCACGGGTTGGGGTCCTCGCCCGACAGGGCCGCCTGGAGGAGGGTCGCCGAGTCCCCCTGGTAGACGCTCTGGGCGAGCTCGTCGCCGAGGAGGAGGGGCTCCGCGGATTCGGCCGTGTCCGCGGGCGACCGGAGAACGACGACGAACAGGGCGATCCCCGCCGCCAGGCCGAGCGGGATGGCGGGCCGCGCCCAGGCGGCGATCGGCTGCCACCAGGCAACGGCCTCCCTGGCGCGGGCGGAGATCCTCCGCTCGAGCCGATCCCAGTCCACCTCGTCCATGGGCGGCTCGGGGGCGAGCTCCCTCAAGGCCGACGCCAGCACGGGGTCCCGTGTCGGATCGCGATCGGTCTCGTCGGTCATGCTACCGTTCCTCCTCCGCCAGCGGCGCCAGGCACGCTCGCAGAATCTTCCGCGCCCGATGGAGATCCCAGCGCACGGTTCCCGGCGGGATCTCCAGCATCTCGGCGATCTCGGCGCCGCTGAACCCCTCCAGCTCGAACAGCTGGACGATCGTCCGCTGCCGCTCGGTCAGGGACGCCATCGCCTCCGTGAGCCGCCGCCGGAGGTCCGCCCGCTCGGCGCTCAGCCCGGGAGACGGCGACGAGGCCGCGGCGAACTCGGGGATCTCCTCCGTGTCCCTCAGGGCTCGCGCCTTCCGGGCGTTGTAGGCCCGGTTCACGACGATCCGGTGGAACCAGGGCCCGAAGGGCCGCCCGGGCCGGAAGCCGTCGATCGCCTGGAAGGCCGCCAGGAAGGCCTCCTGGACCAGGTCCTCGGCGTCCTCGCGCTGGCCCAGGATCCGGAAGGCGATCGAGAAGCCGCGCCGCATGTAGCGCCGGACCAAGGCGTCGAACGCGCCGAGATCCCCGTTCTGCACTCTCTCGACCAGTCGCCATTCCTCGTCCGTCTCCGGGCCGGGCATGCCCCCGTCGTCAGCTCCCCCGATGGTGGCCGTCGTGGGACCGCTTGAGCTCCTCGAACCGCGCCCGCTGCTCCTCGGTCAGAACCTGGCTCAGCCGCGCGTGGGTCTCCTCCCGGAGCGCCCGGAACGCCTCGCGCCGGTCCTCGGGCGCGCTCTCCTCGAGCGCGTCCAACTTCGCGTGCTGCTCCTCGAAGATCGTCCGCAGCTCGGCCACCTGCGCCTCGGTCAGGCCGAGCTCCTCCTGGAGCCGGGCCAGGTGCCGCTCCGGGTCCGGCGGTCCACGGAACCCACGGTGGCGCCGGGACTCATGAAGCTCCGTGAGCCGCGCCTCCTGCTCGTCGGTCAGGACCTCGTTCACGCTCGCGCGGGCCTCGGCCCACAGCTCCCGCAGCTCCTCGTGCGCCACCGGGTCTCCGCTCTCCCTGAGCGCGTGGAACTCCGCGTGCTTCTCCTCGAAGATCGCGCGCAGCTGGGTCACCTGCTCGTCGGAGAGGTCGAGCTCCTCCCGGAGATGGGCAAGATGACGCTCGACCCCTTCCCCCTGGGCCCCGGTGAGCGCCTGGGCGGCCTCGAGCCCCGCCACGTCGTCCTCGTCGCAGGCCGCGCCGAGGGCGAGGAGCGGAAGCGCGAGGAGAAGGATCATGAAAGGTGTCTTCTGCATGGTTCCTCCCGTCAACGGATCATCCCGGGCCGGCGTCCGCCGGCCTTCATACCCGGGGATACAGCCGGCGGGGCCCGCGCGTTGGGAACAAGCGCCGCTCGATTCCCGTAGCCATAGTATGGATGGAGGCCGCCCGACCCCGGAAATGGTTCTGGGCGGCGGCCGAACATGGAAGGAGATCGAGATGCGCGCCCTCATTCGCAACATTGTCGTTCTTGGATCGCTTACCCTGATCGGGCCGGTGCCTTCGGTTCTCGCCCAGGACGAGGATCATACCGCGACCGTCTCGACGGCCGGCGTCACGATCGAGGTCGACACCGAGGCCTGGCGGGGCGAGCCCAGCCGGTTCGACAAGGTCCTCCCGGTCCTGGTCCGGATCACCAACGACGGCGAGGTGCCGCTCCGGATCCGGCACGCGGACTTCGCGCTGGTCACCGAGTCGGGCGAGCGCGTCCCCGCGACCCCGCCCTTCGACCTCAGGGCGACCGAGACCGTGGTCGACGACAGGAGGCTCGACCCGTTCGACGTCCGCTACCGCTACCCCTACGGTTTCTTCCGGTTCGGGCCGTACGGCCGCCTCGGATACATCGGCTACCCGTTCGACGACATCGACCGGTTCGAGCGGGTGGAGCTCCCGACGTCCGACATGGTATCGGGGGCGTTGCACGAGGCGGTCGTGGAGCCGGGCGACCGGGTGACCGGGTTCGTCTACTTCGTCGACGACGACGACCACGTGGACCTCGACCATGCCGGCCGGGTGACCTTCCAGGCCGAGCTCGTGAACGCCGAAACCCGCCGGCCGATCGACACGATCGGGATCCCGCTCCTGGCGACGGCGGACCGGCTCGAGATCGCCGAACCGGGGCAGAGCTAGGACATGGGGGGCCGCCTCAAGCTCCGCTTTTCCTCCGACGACTTGGAACGGGAGTTCCTCGCCGACTACGCGCGCGCGGCGGTCCGGCCGGCGCGCGCCACGACGGTCCTCGTCATCGCGCTCTACGTGGGGTACGTCGCGCTCGACGTCTGGGCCGGCACCGTGGCCAGCAACCTGCCCGTGCGGGCAGGG
>DATEDS010000085.1:0-4553 GCA_035281565.1 Gemmatimonadota bacterium | reverse complement strand
GTCCTCCACACGGACCTCGACCGGCTGAGGCGGGGCCGGGTCGGCGCCCAGTTCTTCGCCGCCTACGTCCCCTCCGACCTCATCGCGGACGGCGCCACGCGGTTCGCGCTCATGCAGATCGACCTGATCCATCGCCTGATCGCCCGCTACCCCGACACCTTCATGTACGCGACGACGGTCGACGACATCGAGAGGGCTCACGACGAGGGCCGGATCGCGGCCCTGATCGGCGTCGAGGGCGGCCACGCGATCGAGGGTTCGCTGGACGTCCTGCGCGCCCTGTACGACCTGGGTGCCCGCTACATGACCCTGACCCACTGGAAGAGCACCGCGTGGGCCGACGCCGCCACCGATCGCGCGCTCCACCGGGGGCTGAGCCCGTTCGGCGAGGACGTCGTCCGCGAAATGAACCGGCTGGGGATGCTGATCGACCTGAGCCACGTCTCCGACTCGACGATGATGGACGCGCTCCGGATCACCGCCGCGCCGGTCATCTACAGCCATTCCTCGGCGCGCGCCCTGGCCGCCCACACGCGCAACGTTCCAGATCCGATCCTGCGCGCGGTGGCCGGGAACGGGGGCATCGTCATGGTCAACTTCGCCCCCGGGTTCATCAACGAGCAGACCCGTCTCCACGGCGAGCGCGCCGACGCGGTGATCGACAGCCTGCGGACGACGTTCGGGGGCGACTCCGTCCGGGCGCGCGAGACGTTCGAGACCTGGCTCGAGCGGAATCCGCCCCCCCGGGCCACCCTCTCCGAAGTCGCCGACCACATCGACCACATCGTCGAGATGGCGGGAATCGATCACGTCGGCCTTGGCTCGGACTACGACGGGATCGACCAGGTCCCGCTGGGGCTCGAGGACGTGTCACGCTTCCCCGATCTCATCGCCGAGCTCCTCGAACGGGGCTACTCCGACGAGGACGTCCGCAAGCTCACCGGGCTCAACTTCCTGCGCGTCATGGGCGAGGCGGAGGCCGTGGCGAAGCGGCTGCGAAGCGAGCGCGGCCCCTACGTCGGCACGATCTCCCCCGAGGTCCCCCCCGAGGAGGAGGCGTCGACACCATGAGCGAGCGATTCGGCGACCTGGACCGGCTCTGCGTGAACGCCCTGCGCGCGCTCTCGATCGACCAGCCGCAGGCCGCCGAGTCCGGCCATCCTGGGCTCCCGCTCGGCGCGGCGCCCATGGCGTACGTCGTGTGGCAGAAGTATCTCGAACACGACCCGCGGGATCCGTCGTGGCCGGATCGCGACCGCTTCGTCCTCTCGGGGGGCCACGGCTCGGCCCTGCTCTATTCGCTCCTGAACCTCACCGGCTACGACCTCCCGGTGTCGGAGCTCGAGCGGTTCCGGCAGTGGGACTCGAAGACCCCCGGACATCCCGAGAGTCATCTCACGCCCGGCGTCGAGGCGACCACCGGGCCGCTCGGGCAGGGGATCTCGAACGCGGTCGGGATGGCCATCGCCGAGCGCTGGCTGGCCCACCACTTCAATCGTCCAGGCTTCGAGATCGTCGACCACTGGACGTACGTGATCGCCTCCGACGGCGATCTCATGGAAGGCGTGGCCCAGGAGGCGAGCGCGATCGCGGGCTTCTACAACCTGGGGCGCCTGATCGTGCTCTACGACTCCAACCGGGTCACGCTGGACGGCCCGCTCTCCCAGTCGACCCGCGAGGACACGGCGAAACGGTACGCGGCGTACGGCTGGCACGTCCTCGAGGTCGAGGAGGGCAACACCGACCTGGAGGCGATCGACGACGCGGTCGCGGCCGCGCGCGCCCGGACGGGTCAGCCCTCGCTGATCGTCGTGCACACCACGATCGGGTACGGCTCTCCCAACAAGGCGGGGACCCACCAGGCGCACGGGGAGCCGCTGGGGGAGGAGGAGGTCGTCCTGACCAAGAAGGCGCTCGGCTGGGAGTGGCCCAACCGCACGTTCTACGTGCCGGCCGAGGTCCGGAAGAGCATGGACGCGACCCGCCGCGGCCGCCAGGCCAGGACGGCCTGGGAGGCGCGGTTCGGGGACTGGGCGGAGGAGCATCCCGATCTGGCCGAGGAGTGGCGTCTGGCCTGGACGGGGGGGCTCCCGGACGGGTGGGACACGGACCTCCCGTCGTGGAAGCCGGGCGAGAAAGAGGCCACGCGGGCGGCGGCCGGGAAGGCCTTGAACGCGCTGGCCGCGAAGGTCCCATGGCTGATCGGGGGCGACGCCGACCTGGCGGGATCCACCAAGACCACGCTCGAGGACGAGGCCGATTTCAACGGCCAGACCGGCGCCGGGCGGAACTTCCACTACGGGGTCCGCGAGCACGGGATGGGCTCGATCACGAACGGCATGGCGTATCACGGCGGGGTCCGCCCCTTCTGCGCCACGTTCTTCGTGTTCAGCGATTACATGCGCCCGGCCGTCCGCCTGGCGGCTCTCGCCGAGCTGCCGGTCGTCTTCCACTGGACCCACGACTCCATCGGAATCGGCGAGGACGGACCGACCCACCAGCCGGTCGAGCATCTCGCCTCGCTCAGGGCGATGCCCAACATGACCGTCATCCGCCCCGGCGATCCCAACGAGGCCGCCGAGGCGTGGCGCTGGGCGATGACGAACACCGAAGGCCCCACCGCGCTCGTCCTGAGCCGCCAGAAGCTCCCCGTCATCGACCGCGCGGGGCGCGCGCCGGCGCGCGAGCTCGCGAAGGGCGCCTACGTCCTCTCGGATCCGCCCGACGGCGAGCCCGAGGCGATCGTGATCGCCACCGGCAGCGAGGTGTCGATCGCGCTCGAGGCGCAGGCCGTGCTGTCCGAGGAGGGAATCCGGGTCCGGGTCGTGTCGATGCCGTCCTGGGAGCTCTTCGCCGCCCAGAGCTCCGCGTACCGGGACGAGGTCCTGCCCCCCGCCCTCACGGCGCGGGTCTCGGTGGAGGCGGCCGCCTCGCTGGGCTGGGAGCGGTGGGTCGGCGACCGGGGCCGGATCGTCGCCCTCGACCGCTTCGGCGCCTCGGCGCCCGGCGCGACCAACATGGAGAAGTTCGGCTTCACTCCGGGGCGGATCGTCCGCGAGGTGCACGAGCTGGTCGGCCAGCCGGCCCACGCCTGACACGGGCAGGCCATGATCGTCGCCTTCGGCTGCGACCACGCGGGCTTTCCTCTCAGGGCGCGTCTGCTCGAAGCCATCAGCGGGGCCGGTCACGACGTCCTCGACTGCGGGGCCCACGAGCTGGATCCCGGCGACGACTATCCGGACTACGCCCGCGCCGTCGGCGGCGCGGTGGCGGAGGGGCGGGCCGAGCGCGGCGTGCTGGCGTGCGGGAGCGGAGTGGGGGTCGCGGTGGCCGCCTGCAAGATCCCGGGCGTACGGGCCGCCATGTGCCACGACTCCTACAGCGCCCATCAGGGCGTCGAGCACGACGCCATGAACGTCCTCACCCTGGGCGCCCGCGTGGTGGGACCGGAGCTGGCCGCCGAGCTGATCACGGTGTTCCTGGGGGCCACGTTCTCGGGCGCCGAGCGCCACCGCCGGCGGCTCGCCAAGGTCGAGACGCTGGAGCGCGAGGCGCTGCGCGAAGGGTCGTCCACCGGGTTGTAAGCCGTCCTACGTGCGGGGCCCCCGGGGCGGCGCTAGCTTTCAACGAGCTCGGCTTCCAGGCAACTCATCCGAGGAGGTCTCCATGTCCAACCCGCTCCTCCGACTCCGCGAGCTGGGTCAGTCGGTCTGGCTCGATTACATCCGGCGGGACCTCTTCGACGGCGAGCTCGATCGCCTGATCGAGGAGGACGGCCTGGCCGGGATGACGTCCAATCCGACCATCTTCGACGGTGCCATCAGCGATACCGACCTCTACGACGACGTGATCCGCGAGTGCGGCCCCGACATGGAGCCGGACCAGATCTTCGAGAAGCTGGCCGTCGCCGACGTCCGGCAAGCGGCCGATCACTTCCGGCCGCTCTTCGATCGGACCGAAGGCCGGGACGGGTTCGTCTCGATCGAGGTCCGCCCCGCGCTGGCCAACGACACCGAGGCCACGATCGAGGAGGTGCAGCGGCTCTGGACCTCCTGCGACCGCCCCAACGTGATGGTCAAGATCCCCGGGACCCGGGAGGGCCTCCCGGCCATCCGGCAATGCCTGTTCGAGGGGATCAACATCAACATCACGCTTCTCTTCTCGGTCGAGCGGTACCTGGAGGTCATGGATGCCTGGTTCGACGCCTTCGAGGAGCGGATCGGTGCCGGACAGCCGGTCGACCGTCTCGCCTCGGTGGCGAGCTTCTTCGTCAGCCGCGTGGATACGAAGGTGGACGAACGGCTGGAAGCGCTCCTCGAAGGCGACGGCGGACGGGAGACCGCCCGCATCCGCGGCCTTCTCGGCCAGGCCGGGATCACGAACGCGAAGATCGCCTACGAGCGGTTCGAGGAGCGGTTCCGCTCGGCCCGGTTCGCCGCGCTCGAGGAGAAGGGCGCCCGGCTCCAGCGTCCTCTCTGGGCCTCCACTTCGACCAAGAATCCCGCGTACCCGGACACGTACTACGTCGACAACCTGATCGCGCCCGAAACCGT
>DATEDS010000084.1:0-8796 GCA_035281565.1 Gemmatimonadota bacterium | reverse complement strand
CTCGACGTGCAGATCGAAGCACCGCCTCAGCGTCCCGAGTCCGACGTGGATCCGGCGGTGGTCCGTAGACGGATCGAGGAGATCACGGCGAAGCGGGCGTCACGGGCGGTGCCCTCGTATCGGACCACACCGGTATCCGACCTCGTCAAGGACGAGGGGGTTCGCCTGAGCGGCCGGGGCCGTGGCCGCGACTGGGGGAGTGCCGTGCACCAGGCCCTGGACGCGGCCGGCCGGGGCGCGGCGGGAGCGACGCTGGCCCGGGTCTGCCGCGCCGCCCTGCTCGAGAACGGACGACCCTCCGACGGGGGCGAGCCCGAGGAGCTGGCCGAGCTGGTCGATCTCGTGGAAGCCGTGGGGCGGTCACGGCTCTTCGCGCGTGCCCGGGCCGCGGAGCGGCTCCTGTCCGAAGTGCCCTTCGCCCGGCCCCAGGAACTCGAGGGAGGGGACGGCCTCCTTCCCGGCGTCGTCGAAGGGGTCGTCGACCTCGCGTTCCGCGAGCCCGACGGCTGGGTGATCGCCGACTACAAGACGGACGAGGTGGCGGACCCGGCCGAGATGGAGCGCCGGCTGGCGATCTACCGGGCGCAGGTCGACCTCTACGCCGAGTGCTGGGAGGAGCTGACCGGCGAGCCGGTGAAGGAGCGGATCCTGTACCTCACCGCGGAGGATCGAACCGAATCGTGGTAGCCGGATCGCCTCCGGGGAAGGAGCGGATCTCCAAGCTCCAGCGCTGGCTCGACCTGATCGCCTTTCTGGTCGGCCACCGCTACCCGGTGACCGTGGATCAGATCATGGAGGCGGTGCCCGCCTATGCGCTCGGGCTCGGCGGCGGCCGGATCGACGACGAGAGCGTCCGCCGGATGTTCGAGCGGGACAAGGACGAGCTGCGCGAGCACGGCATCCCCATCGAAACGGTGGCCTTCTCGGTCCAGGGAAGCGACCAGGCGGCCGGGTACCGGCTCGCGCGGCGGGACTTCTACCTGCCGTATCTGCGGCTGATCGGCAGCCCCGGCTCGGGAGCCGCCCCCAGGGGGATCGACATCCTCGACCTGAAGCCCGCCGAGGTGCGCACGACCTACGACGCGCTGTCCCTGGCGGCCGCCTGGCCTTCCTTTCCCCTGCGTGAGGAGGCGCGCTCCGCGCTTCGGAAGCTGGCCTTCGATCTGGGCCCGGCGTCGGCGGAGGCCCCGCTCATGCCCGAGCGTCCGGACGCGGCCCAGGTGAGGGAGCGGCTCCGCCTTCTCCACCAGGCCCTCCGGATCCGGAAGCGGGTCCGCTTCCGGTACCACGGCATCCATCGCGGCCGTCCCACCGATCGCGACGTCGCCCCGTACGGGCTCCTGTTCCAGGGCGGGCGGTGGTACCTGATCGGCCACGATGCTCTCCGGGACGACCTGCGGGTGTTCCGGCTCGACCGGATCGAGACCCTCGAGGTCAACAAGAGGGCCGAAAAGACACCCGACTACGAGGTGCCGGCCGACTTCGACCTCGACGCGTATCGGAACCGCCGGCCGTGGGAGCTGGGGGGCGATGACGAGCCCCCGCTCGAGGCGCGCCTCCGGTTCCGGTTCCCGGTCTCGCTGTGGGCGGAGAGGAACGCCTTCGGCCGTCTCGTCGAAGAGGAGGAGGACGGGGCAACGGTGAGGAGCTTCGCGGTCCATCAGGTGGATCCCTTCCTGCGGTGGGTTCTTTCCATGGGCGGCGACGCGGAGGTCCTTGAGCCGCCCGAGCTCAGGCGCGAGCACGCCCGGCTCGTCGAGAGCGTCGCGGCCCTGTACGGGGACACGGCCTGAGTGGCGGCGGAGGTCGCCGCCGACCGCCTGGACCGGATCCTGTACGCGCTTCCCAGGGCGCTGCGGGAGGGCGGCGTGCGGCTGGCCGACCTGGCCGCCGAGCTGGGCGTCGACGAGTCCCGCGTCATGGACGACATCGCGGTCGTGACCGGCCGGGCCTACACCCACCCGGCAGGCTGGGTGAACGATCTCGAGATGTACGTGGACGGCGGACGCGTGGAGGCGTGGACGAGCGGCGAGTTCGACCGTCCGGTCCGGCTCTCTCCCCGCGAGGCGCTGGCGCTCGCGCTCGCGTTGCGGCTCCTTTCGGCGGGAATGGACGCCGTCCGGCGGGACACGCTCCGCGAGCTGGCCGGGCGCCTCGACGCCGCGCTGACGGCCTTTCCGGCCGAGCCGCTTACGGCCGGCATCGCGCTGGACGGGGGCGATCCGGACGGGAACGGGGCCCTGGCGGTGCTCCGCGACGCGATCGCCGAGAAGCGTCGGTGCCGGATCCGGTATCTCAAGGCGGGTCGGCCCGAGCCCGAGACGCGGCTCGTGGCGCCCTACGCGCTCGCGCTGGCGAGCGGACGCTGGTACGTCGTGGGCCATTCCGCCGAGCCGGACGCCGTCCGGGTCTTTCGCCTCGATCGCATGCTGGAGATCGAATCGACGGGGGCGCCATATTCGATTCCCGACGACTTCGACCCGCGCGACTACCTCGAAGACGGGATCGTCTTCCACCCCGGGGAGGAGCGCGAAGCGATCGTTCGGTATTCGCCGCGGATCGCGCGCTGGATCGCCGAACGGGAGCCGGTCGAGGAGCTGCCGGACGGATCGGCGGTGGTCCGCCGGGCGGTCGCCGACCCCGGGTGGATCGTTCGCCACGTCCTCTCGTACGGTCCGGACGCGGAGCTGCTGGAGCCGGACGACCTGCGGGAGGCGGTTCGTGAGAAGATCAGGGAAATGACCAGGGATCAGAGGTAGCCGAGAGGCCGCGCGATCCGGGCCACCGCCCCGAACGCGGCGGCCGCCTCCGTGTCGCTCGAGGCCCTCGCGGCCGCTTCCAGGGCGCGGGTCAGCTCGGCCGGCATCGGCTGACGCTCGGGATCCAGGAGAAACCGGGCCCGGTGGCGGGCCTCGTCCCAGTCCCCGCGCTCGACGGCGCAGCCCAGCAGCGGCCATGCGGGCATCCAGGCGAGCAGCCGGTACGGTCCGCCCAGGGCCGCCCAGAGCCGATCCGACTCGCGCCCCTCCCGCTCGGCCACCGTGCGATCCTCCTCGCGCAGGGCCACCCACGCCCGATGCGCGTGGCCGGCGGCCAGGTACTCCTTCAGCTCCCCGGCCTCGGCCAGCGAGAGCGTCCGCTCGGCGAACCGGCGGGCGCTCTCCACGTTCCCCTGCTTCCGGGCGATGAGGGTCAGGTAGGCGGTGCAGCGGCACTGGAGGGTGACGTCACCGATCCGCTCCCCCAGCGCGAGGGCGGAGCGCATGATCGGATCGGACTCGGCCAGCCGTCCCCGCCACATCAGCGCGAAGGCGTGATTGAAGCGCGCGAAGCCGATTTCCTGGAGAACGCCGCTCTCCTCGATCGTCTCGGCCGAGCGCCGGGCGTGCTCGACGGTCTCGTCGGACGCGATGTAGCGCTCGCGGCGCAGACCCGCCAGCGCCTGGATCCTCCTCACCGCGCCGCGCTGGAGGGGCGAGCCGTGGCGCTCGATCTCGTCCCGATGCCGGTTCAGGACGACCATCAAGTCGTCCGGCGAGCCGCTGAAATAGACGAGCATCATCCAGCCGAGCGCGATGTCGATTCGCTCCCGCCACCAATCCTCCTCCCGGTTCACGCCCGGAGGTCCCAGGCTCTCGAGGGCGACGCCGAAGGCGCTCATCGAGTCGGCGGGCCTGAGCTGGATCTGCAGGCTGACGCCCTTCTTCCTCAGGATGCGCGCCCGGCCGATCGCGTCTTCGGCCGGGATCGACTCGAGGGCGGCGTCGTACGCGGCGACGGCGTCTTCGTGTCGGCCCGTCAGCTCGCGGACGTCGCCGAGGCTCTCCTGGAGCCGTGCCGCGATCTCCTCCCGCCGGGCCCCGCCGGCCTCCGGGACGAACGCCGGAAGCCGCTCCAGGGCCCGCTCGTAGAACGCCTGGGCCGCGGGATTCAGGAAGGCACGGCGCGCCTTGTCTCCGGCCATCCACAGATACTCGAGGGCCTTGCCGGCATCGTCCGCCTCGTCGTAGTGCCGCGCGAGCTGCTCGCAGTGCTCTTCCAGGAGATCCGGGTGGAGCGTCTCGAGGGCCCGGGCCACTGCCGCGTGGAGAGCCGCCCGGCGCCCACGCAGCAGGCTACCGTAGACGGTGTCCCGCGTGAGAACGTGCTTGAAGGAGTACTCCTCATCGGGGACGAGCCGGTCGAGATACACGAGATCGTGACGCTCCAGGAGGGCGAGCGCGTCCTCGAGGTCGAGTTCACGCCCGGTCACCTGCGGCGCGACCTGCTCCAGGAGCCGTCGTCCGAACACCCGCCCGATCACGGCCGCGGCCTGCAGCACGTGCCGTGTTCCTGCATCCAGCCGGTCCACCCGGCTCAGGATGATCCCCTGGATGGTGGCCGGAACCTCGCTGACTCCTCTCTCAGCCACGAGTCGCCACTCGTCGCCGTCGCGGACGACGACCCCCTGATCCACGAGCGAGCGGAGCATCTCCTCGAGGAAGAGCGGGTTGCCTTGCGCACGCTCCAGCAGGATCTCGCGAACGCCGGCCCCGGCGTCGGCGAGAGGAACCAGGGCCTCCAGCAACCGGTCGCTCTCGGCATCGGTGAGCCTTGCAAGACGAATGGCGTCGAACCTCCCGTGCGCGCGCCGGACACCGATCGATTCCAGATCCCGCGTCGGATGATCGACCCCGGGTCGATAGGCGCAGAGCAGCAGATACGGCGCCCCCTCCGTGGCTTCCATCAGGAAGAAGGAAAGCTCGAGGGACAGGGCGTCGGCCCAGTGGAGGTCGTCGAGAAAGACGACCAGCGGCTGGCGGCGCGAGAGGGCGGCCAGCAGATCCCGGATCGCCAGGAAGATCTGGTTGCGGATCTGCTCGGGGGGCGCGTCGTGGAACGGATCCTCGGAATCGGCGGGGGGGCCGACGAGACGTGCCAGGAGGTGGCGCGCGTCGGAGGCCCGGTCGGGGGGCATCTCCCCGCCCGCCACCAGGTCGTCGAGGACGGTCGCGACGCGGTCGGGGGTGGCCGCGGTTCGGCCGCCGTCCCCGAGGAGCCCGTGAAAGAGGTCCACGAAGGGGGCATAGCTGGTCCCCGTGGTGGTCTCGAAGCAACGACCGTCCAGCCAGAGGACCTCGGCCTCTCCGGAGTTCGCCTCCTCGAGCGCTCGCCGGCGCTCGACGAGGCGGCTCAGCTCGCCGATCAGACGAGACTTGCCGATCCCGGCTTCACCGACGACGGCCACGACCCTTCCATGCCCGGCGACAACCGCCTCGAACGCGTGGATCAGGCGCTCCATCTCCTCGCGACGGCCGACCAGCTCCGCGCGCACCCCTTCGATTCCGCGCACCTTCTCCGGCCGGGGCAGCGGACGGATCGCCAGGTGCGCCCGGACGGGCTGGGGCACGCCCTTGACCTCCAGGGTGAGGGGCCGGAACTCGAAGGAGCGACGGGCCGTCCGGTACGTGCCTTCGCCGACCAGCACCTGTCCCGGTTCCGCCTTCGACTGGAGCCGAGCGGCGAGGTTGATGACCGGACCAAGGGCGGAGAACTCGGCATGCCGGTCCGACCCTATCCGCCCCAGGTAGACCTCCCCTGTGTTGATCCCCGAAGTCGCCCGAAATCCCCGCCTCTCGATCTCGTCACGGATCTCGAGGGCCGCGGAGATCGCGCGGACGGGGTCGTCCTCGTGGGCGCGCGGGGTCCCGAAGAAGGCGAGAACGCCGTCGCCGAGGTAACGATCGATCCGCCCGTCGTACCGGACAATGGCAGCGGCCATGACGTCCAGGACCTCGTTCACCCGATCCGCCGCCGCCTCGGGATCGAGCCCGTGGGTGGCCGCCACCGAGCCGCTCAGGTCGGTGAAGAGGACGGTGAGGAGACGGGTCTCTCCAACGGACTCGCCCGCCGGCCGCGAGGCAGACGCCCCGGGCGCGGCCAGGGCGCCTCCGCAGCTCGAGCAGAACCTGGCGGCCTCGTCGGCCCGCCTGCCGCACGCCGGACATTCCATCGGCGCCGGAATCTGCATCGGCGGTCCCGGGACGGAAACGGGTCCATCGTGTAGGATGGAAGGATGGCGCCCGAGGATGAACGGGGCTGGCTCTTCCTGTGCGTCGAGAACTCCGCCCGCAGCCAGATGGCCGAAGGCCTGGCCCGTCGGCTGGCCCCGCCCGGGGTGACCGTCTACAGCGCCGGGTCGGAACCCTCGTCCGTGAATCCGCTCGCGGTCCGGGCGATGGCCGAGATGGGGATCGATATTTCGGATCACCGTTCGAAATCGGTGGACGAGATCCCGGTCGATCACGTCGACGTCGTCGTGACGCTGTGTGCCGAGGAGGTCTGTCCCGTCTTTGCGGGCTCCGTGCGCCGGCTCCACTGGCCGATCGATGACCCGGCCCGCGCCGGCGGGACGGAGCCGGAGCGTCTGGAAGCCTTCCGGCGGGCGCGGGACGACATCGGCCGGCGTCTGGAGGAGGCGTTCGGAACCGCCCCGGCGTGATTCCTGCACGATCTTCCCTCGGGCCCCGAAGAGCGGTGCCCATCGCTCAGATTCGCCTACATAAAGCCCTGTATGATCGACTCTCGAGCCACTCGCACCGGGACAGACCCGGAGGCACTCTGCCGGGCCCTCCTGCGCGTCTTTCTGGTGGTCGCGCTGGCCATCGCCTTCTTCCAGCGCATGGCGGGCGCGCAGACGGCCGAGCCCGTACCGGTCGACCCCGTGCGCCCTCCGGTCCCGCTCGAGGTCGGAACCGCGTGGACCTACGTCGGACACGTCTGGTGGATCCCCCGGCACCGGGTCGGGATCTACCGCGAGCACGTGACCTGGACGAGCGAGATCACGGCGGTGAAGCGCCGCCGTGGATGGACCGCGGCGATGCTGGAAGGCCACCCCTACGACCTGCTCGGCTCCCATGCTGGACGCGAGCGGGGCACCTACGTGCTCCTGCTCCGCGGCCGCAAGAACGCCGGTCCGCGGATCTTTCTGGTCGGCGGTCAGCGGGCGTGGGACGTGTGGCGGCGGATCCAGGATCGAGAAGACACCCTGGACGGGCTGGCGCTGCCGGAGGAGTTCGTGCTCGAGCTGCCGCTTCGGGGGGGAAGGCCGATCTGCCCGCCCACCACGCCCGACGTGCCGACTTCCTCATGCTGGTCGGTCGTGAACGAGGGACCCGCGGACCTGCGCGCCGTCCGGGGCGGCGAGGAGATCCACGACGCCGTCCGGTACAGCGTGAGCCAGCGGACGCCGTCCCAGCATGCGATCTGGACGTTCGTCCCCGGCCTGGGGTTCACCTCGTTCGCCTACGGCCAGGAAGGCGAGATCTCGGCGGTCGAGCTCCAGCTCGTCGACTACCACGCTCCATCGGCTATCGGGGAGACGGCCCTGGACGACTGACCGGCTTCTCGGACATCGTGACGAAGGGGCGACCGCAACCGCGGCCGCCCCTTCCCGCTTCAGGCGGATCCTGGAGACGCCGGCCGGCTCAGGACGGCGGGGTCGAGCACGCCAGAACCTGGGACGAGCTCGAGGCGCTGGGGAGGAAGCCCTCCACGCCCGGGAAGACCGCACGCGCGAACAGGGTCACGCGGATCTCCACGTCGGCATCGGCGGGAAACTGGTTCAGCGGGTCGCATTCGACCGTGATGACCGCTTCTCCGTTCACGAGCGGAGCGACGACCGTCGTCCCGCTTCCGCCGGGAAGGTTCGAGAACACGATGTTGACGAAGGGCGCCGCGGAATCGTCCGGCGGCGGCGTGACGGTGGCGGTCGCGGTCGTGATCTGCCCGGCCACCAGCGTCGGGTCCTGGAAGACGAGGGTCGTCGTCGTGGGCACCGGCTCTCCCGGCCCTTCCTCGAAATCCGGATCGACGGCTCCGAACGGGCTGAACGCCGTGATCGTGGCCCCGAGGCGTCCCGGCGATGCCCACAAGGGCGCCACCAGGAACGTGGAAAGGGGCTCGAAGGCGGCAAGGGCTCGACCGCCCCACGCGCCCAGTCCCGTCACGGCCGGCACGGTCGAGGCCCCGGTACAGTCGAGGAAGTCCGCGTTGGCGAGCGGCAGGACCTCGACCTCGGGCCCCGACTCCCCGTCGACCAGATGGGCGAGCCGCAGGCGGGCGACGACGGGATCCGGCGGCGCGTACGGGTCCGGCGGATCGACGACGCAGACTCCGCCGACGACGCCGGGACCGAAACTCGTTTCGGGCGTCACGTTGAACTCGTAGAAGAGCGGGAACGACCCCTCGCCGACGGGGAACCCGAAATCGTCGAAGGGACCTGGGTCATCGCCCAGCCGCTGGATCGATACGAAATGCGTGCCCGGAAGCGCGCCGGCCGGGAACACCACGCCCGCGAACTTCGTCTCCGTGATCACCCGGCACTCCTCGGAGGCGACGCACATCATGAAGGCCGCGTCCGGATCATCGAGATCGGGAGCGATGGGGTCCAGCCCGAGGAACACGAGAAGGGCGTTGATCAACGGGCCGGGCTGAGCCTCGAGACGATCGTTGCCGTGATGCTGAAGGATGAAGCCGATCAGCGCGAAGCCCTGCTCAATCGCGTCCTCGGTCAGGCCACGGCCGAGCAGGCGCTCCATGCTGGCGAATCGCTTGAGCGCCGCGTTCTCGAGGCCGGGTTCCGGGAAGACGTCCTGGATCAGCTCCCGGATCTCCTCGGCCTCGACGCTCGAGGAGACCTCGCCGGATGCCGGAGCGGAGGGGAGCTCGTCGGCCGACCCCTGACAGGCGGACAGAAACGCGATCGAAGACAAGTACAGAACAACTTGGAGCGTGCGATGCATGGTGCCTCCTTCG
>DATEDS010000083.1:0-7671 GCA_035281565.1 Gemmatimonadota bacterium | reverse complement strand
CCAGCCGACCGTACGTGCCCCGGGTCACGAGCCCGCGCAGCGCCGGAAGATGATCCAGACGGTCGCGGATCATCTCCGTCGTCGGTCCGCTGAACTCGAGGAGGAAGACGCGCGGGTACAGGATCGGCGACTAGGACGGGTTCTCGAGGGTTCGCCGGTACACGGCCTCGGTCCGCGCCGCCATCACTTCGCGGGAACGGGTGGCGTGGACTCTCCGGCGCGCCCGGTCGGCCAGCGACCGCGCGAGGCCGGGATCGTCGAAGAGGCGAAGGATGGCCGACGCGAGCGCAGCCGGGTCGGCGGGCGGAACGACGAGCCCGGTGACCTCGTCCTCAATGGCATCGACGATGCCCACGACGCGGCTCCCCACCACGGGAATCCCCATCGACATCGCTTCCAGGAACACGATGCCGAACCCCTCGTGCTGGGAGGGCAGCGCGAACACGTCCATGGCTGAGTACACCTCGGCCATGTCGGCACGCTGGCCGAGGAACCTGACGGAATCCCGGACTCCCAGCCGCGAGGCGAGTCGTTCGAGGGCGAGGCGCCGCGGCCCCTCACCGGCGACCAGTAGCCGCGTTCCACGGTCGGACGACCGCAGCCGGGGCATGGCGTGTACGAGGGTCGCCAGCCCCTTCTGGTCGGTCAGCCGACCGACCGTCCCGATCACGCGGCTCGCTCCGTTCCGGAGTTCACGCACTCTCGAGAGGTCTACCGCCGAGGGCTCGAACCGGTGCAGGTCGAGCCCTGGGGGGATCACGTCGATGGGCCGCGGTGGCCGTGGGAAGATCCGCTCGATCACTCGGCGCACACTCTCCGAGATCGCGATCTCGGCATCGACCCAACGCGTCACGTAACGTGCCCCGAGCCGGAGGGGCCATGCGTACTTGGTGCCGGGATCGTCGTCGATCGCTCTCACGACCCGCGGCCGTGCCCGGCCGCGGGACGCAGCGACCGCGACGCCGATCGAGTTACTGTAGTCGAGACGCGTGTGGACCAGGTCGGCGCGAGCCCCGTCCAGCGCGCGGCAGATCTTCCTCAACCCCGTCGGATCCCATTTCGAGAGACCGAGACACTGGAAGGGCGCACCCGCCCGATCGAGCCGCTCCGCAAGGGTGGGCAGGGTCTTCGGTCCCAGCGCCACGACCTCGTGCTCCAACTCGGGATCCCCCGACTCGATCAGGTCGACCAGCTGGTTCTGCGCACCGCCCAGACCGAGATGGTCGATGAGGTGGAGGACCTTCACCGGCCGGCCAGGGGAACCAGGTTCACCCGCTGCCCGTCGGCCGCCTGCGAGCGGTACACCCCATCGATGACCGCGATCGACCAGCGGGCCTCGCGGCCGTCGACCAGAGGCGGGCCCTCGCCCCGGACCGCGCGACCCATGCCTGCCAGGACGGCCAGATGTCCCTCGAGCTCGCCATGCTCCAGCTGGGCGACGCGATCGGCCCGGCGACGCAGGAAGCCACGAATCGAACGGAACGAATGCCGGCCCCGCTCGACCCCGGCGATGCGGCCGAGAACTCGCCACAGCGGGGAGCGAGGTCCCGCGCGCCAGCTCCCGCCCCGCTCCCGGACCAGAGCCTCGATCTCCTCCCGGCGCAGTGCCTCCGCGCGACCGCCTTTCGATCTCACCAGCTCGAGCCCCGCGATCTCCACGTGATCGTAGTCGCGGACCTCGAGACGGAACCAGCCCCGAGTTCCGGCCAGCTCGATCGCGGTGTCGTCCCGCCGGCGATTCGTCGTCGCACTCGCGGCGAGGGTGGCGTGGACGTCGTGGTCGAATCCGATCAAGGCCACGGCCAGATCCTCGCTCCCCTGCGCGCCGCCGGCCCAGCCGCTGACCCAGCGCGGTGGGCCGAGGAACCAGATCAGCAGGTCGACGGCGTGTATCGCCTGGTCCAGCAGGACCCCTCCCCCCTCGCCGCTTGCCCCTCGCCACCCGAGCTTCTCCGGGACCGGTCGGAGCCAGGTGTGGAAGACCGCCGCCATCAACGGGAGGCCGAGGGCCCCGCTGCCGATCAGCTCCTTCAGGACGCGGGCCGAGGCGCGCGCTCGCTGTTGGTGCACGACACCGAGAAGGACTCCCCGCTCCTGGCACGCGGAGACCGCCCGGTCGGCCTCCGAGAGGTTGAGGGTCATCGGTTTTTCGACGAGGACGTGCTTTCCGCTCGCGGCGACGTCCAGGATGAGCTGCGCGTGGGTCCGGGGGGGAGTGCAGATCGACACGACCTCGACCTCCGGCGATCCGAGAAGCGCCTGGGCGGGGACGTCCGGAACTCCGGCGGCGCGACCGGCCCTGCGGGCCGCTTCCGCGTCCAGGTCGGCCACGGCCACCAGCCGCAGCCCGGGCAGGGAGCGGATCGAGCGCACGTGCCACCGCCCGATACCCCCGCAGCCGAGGACTCCGAACCCGACCGGATCGCTCGCAACGGACATCAGCGGACTCCACGAAGGAGGAGCCGCTCGAGCGGCGAGAGGAGGCGCCGCGCCACGAGCCGCTCCAGGCGGCTGAGCCGCTCGTCTTCCACCCGGCGACGGATCTCCTGGAACGGCAGGCGCCCCGCCGCCGGGCGCACGTTCCGGCTTCCCCCCATGAGGTGGTAGGTGCGCCCGCGCATCGCCGCGACCGGATCTTCGGGTGGGGCCTCGAGATCGATGAAGGCGTAGATCCGGCGGACCGCCTCCCCGGGCTCGCACAGGTCCGCGTACTCTACGCCGAGGCACCGGATACGACGTCGGGATATGTACACCCGCAGGGCCGCGTTGCCGATCGCCCACGCCGCCATCCCGTAGAGCGCGCTGCGACCCCGCTTCTTGAACGAGCCGGCCACCGAGCTGGCGTCCCGAAGCACATGGATGACGCGAACGTCGACCCCTTCCGACGTCGCCAGCTCGTCGAGCGCGCCAAGCGACTTGGAGGAGTCCACCACCCACGTCGTCCCAGCCGAGGGAAGCCCCTCGATCTCCCGAACCGTATGGACCAGGGCTCCGTACTCCGTGCCCCGTCTCCGTCGAGCTCGGCGACCCAGCAGCGCGGCCAGCAGGGGCCGAAGGTTGGCGAGCGAGAACCCGGGAGACGGGTTGAGGTCCTGCCCCCGCGGAAGGCTGGAGAAGACCCGGGTCCAGAAGGGACAACGGTCGTAGGTCAGGCCACAGGAGCAGAGCACGTGACCGGCCGCCCGCGGTCGTACCCGCCAGGCCTCCCGCCGGTATTGGTTGAGCTCCCCCGCGTAGACGGTGTGGGGGGCGGCACCCAGGATCAGCCCGAGGAGGGTCGAGCCGCTGTAGCTCGACCCGGCGATGAACACGACCTTGACCGGGGATCGGACCTCCGGTCCCCGGGTGGTGGAACCGCTCATCGATCGAGGGCTTCCCAGATCTCCTCCAGAACCGAGACGGTCCTCTTTCCGTCCTCACCGGTCACCGGCGGCTCCCCACCACGTTCGAGGTTCGAGTAGAAGGCCCGGATCAACCTCTCCCGGCCCGTCATCGTACGGCCACCCATGTACCGAAGCGCGTTGGCGGTCGTCCCGAGAGCGAGCTGGAGACCGTGGCTGAGGTTCCGGGCCAGCTTGTCGCGGCGATCCTCGCCTCCTTCCGGAAGCCGGACGACGGTGTTGGTCGTCAGATCCACGATCAGGCTCGATCGGCTGCCGTAGATCCTCATCCAGACCTGGTGCGGCCCCGCACCCGTCGAGATCGCCAACGCGCCGAGCTCGCGATCGGTGCCGAGGCTCACCCGGAGCTCGTCGGGTCCGAACTCGTTGACTGTCGGACTCACCGCCGCCGAGATCACCCTGGGGGTCCCCAGAAAGGCGCACACCAGGTACACCGGGTGCGGAGCGACCTCCTGGAACACGCCGCCCCGCAGGTCGTGAATCCAGCTGACGCGTCGAACCCGACCCAGGAGCACCCTCCAGTAGATCTCGACCGCAACGAGCCGGCCCAGCGCTCCGCGCTCGACGAGCTCCATCGCTTTCAGGATTCCGGCCTCGAAGAGGAAGTTGTGATCTACACAGAGGTGCACCCCTTGCCGTCGCGCCGTGGCGATCATCGCCTCGGCCTCGATGACATCGGATGCCATTGGCTTCTCGACCAGGACGTGGGCGCCGGATTCCATGGCCCGCAGGGCGAGCCGGGCGTGGGTGGCGGGGGGAGTGAGGATGTGGACGACGTCGGGACGGGAGTCGTCGAGCAGGGCGTCGACGTCGGCGTAAACACCCTCGATCCCGAACCGCTGCGACATGCGGAGTGCGGCTTGGCGATCCCGGTCGCAAAGACCGACGACCCGGACCCCGAGCAGACCCTTCAACGTCTCCATGTGTCGTTCGCATACCGCTCCGCAGCCGATGATCGCGACGCTCGGACCCGTGACGCGGTCCTTCCCGAACACCGTGCGCTGTCCGCGGGAGCCGGCTTCGCCTAGCTTCATCCGCATGCCTTCCGGACATCGAATCCTGATGATCGGCATGGATGCCGCCGATCCCCGGCTCGTCGACCGCTGGATCGCCGACGGGTCGCTCGCGAATCTGGCCGAACTCAAACGGACCGGCAGCCACGGGCGACTCGAGACGTCGGCAAGGTATCTGGCCGGTTCTCCATGGCCAACCTTCTACACGGGTCGCCCCCCCAGCCATCACGGGATCTACGCCGACTTCCAGTGGCGTCACGAGACCATGGCCTACGCGCGGCCCAGGGCCGACTGGCTCGAGGCCCGACCGTTCTGGAGGTCCCTGGGCGCCGACCGCCCCGTGTTCGTCTACGACGTCCCCATGATCCTGACGTGCGAGCCCTTCCCCGGAACGGAGATTTCCGGCTGGGCAAGCCACGACAAGCTGGGACCGACGGCCTCGCATCCGCCCGAGCTCCTCGACGAGGTGCGCCGCGAGTTCGGCGAGTGGTCGGTCTCACCGGAGCCCTACGGGCCCTCACGGATCGGGGAGCTGCTGGCCCTCCGTCAGGAGCTTCTGGAGAACACGACCCGCTCGTGTCGACTGATCCGTCGGATGCTGGACCGCCCGTGGGAGCTGGCGATCGTCGTCTTCGGCGCCCTCCATCGAGGCGGCCATCGCCTGTGGGATCGGTCGAGCGTCAGGGGTCCGGTCTCGACCGCGGAGGGAGCGCTCTTCGACGGCGCCCTCCACGACCTCTACGTGGAGTGCGACCGCGCCATCGGCGAGCTCGCGGCCAGCGCGCCCGACGCGCTCGTCATCGTCTTCTCGCTCCATGGGATGGGCCCCAACACCAGCCGCGTCGACCTCTTCGACGGCATGCTCCACGCCATCCTCCACCCCGGCGAATCCACGCCGCGGAGCCCCGGCCTCGTACGCCGGCTCGGGGAGCTGCTCCCGCTCGACGCGCGAAGGTTCCTGACCGCCCGCGTGCCGGGCAGGATGCAGAACCGACTCATGTCCCTGTGGGCCGCCGGCGGCACCGATTGGACCCGGACCGAGGCCTTTCCCCTGCGCGCGGACCTGCAGGGGTACGTGCGCGTCAACCTCGAGGGTCGGGAGCGGGACGGCGTGGTCCCTCCGGGTCAGCCGTACGCGGAACTCTGCGATCGCATCGCCGAGGGCCTCCTCTCCTTCTGCGACGGAACGACCGGGGACCCGGTCGTCGAGTCCGTCCAGCGTGTCGACCGGATCTTCGCCGGCGGACCGGCCCTCGACCGGCTTCCGGATCTCGTCGCCCACTGGCCGGGCACCCCCGGGGGCACCCACGAATCGGTCGAGTCATCGCGCTTCGGGATCGTCCGGCGGACGACGCCCGGTAGAATTCCCAATGGACGAAGCGGCAACCATCGGCCGGAGGGATTCTTCATCGCCTCGGGAGCCAGCGTCCCCGGGATGACCGGGCTCGAGCTTCGTGCGGACATCCTGGACCTGGCGCCGACCGTCCTCTCTCTCCTGGAGGAGCCGATCCCTGCCGAGTTCGATGGCATCCCCATACGCGAGCTGGCCGGTCCTGCGCCGCGACTCCCGGTCTGAGCCGAGCGTTCCAAGGAGACCGCTGCCCTCGATCGCCTGCCTGATGGTCGTCACGGGGACCCTGGGCGTCGCGGCCATGTCGTGGGTTTTCACCGTTCAGCAGATGGGCGGGATGGACATGGGGCCCGCCACCGAGCTCGGCTCGCTCGCGTTCTTCATGGGTGTCTGGGTGCCCATGATGGCGGCGATGATGCTCCCGGGCGCGATTCCGGCCCTCTTGAGGTTCGTCCGCGCCGACAGTCGAGCGGTCGCGGCGCCGCTGTTCGCAGGCTCCTATCTGGCCCTCTGGGCATTGGTCGGCCTCGTCGTCTACGCCGCCTACCGGCCGCACGGCGCAGCTGCCGCCGGCGCGCTCACGATCGCGGCCGGCATCTATGAACTCACACCGCTCAAGCGCAACTGCCGGCGGCGCTGCTCCGAAAGCGTCCGCTCCGGATTCGAGTTCGGGGCCTATTGCGTCGGCTCGAGCGCCGGACTGATGGTGATGTTGGTCGCGATCGGCGTCATGAGCGTCGCCTTGATGGCGATCGTCTCCGCCGTCGTGCTCGCCCAGAAGCTGCTACTCCCGAGCGGGTCGATTGACGTGCCGGTGGCGCTGACGATCGTCGGGCTTGGAATCGTGATCATCGTCGCGCCGGACTCTGTTCCGGGTTTGGTCCCGACGATGTGACAAGCGGCATAGCCGGCACTTCCAGCCGCCAACGCAAGGAGAGAAACAAGGGAAGGCCGCTGCCCGTCTGACCGGCTGGCGTCCTTGCGACCCGCTCCAGTGCGGCCGATATTGGCCACTTTCGACCGGCCCTCTTCCCCTGGATGGAGCTTCGCATATGGAGCTTCGCATGCCCCGCGCCACCCCTGCCCGCCTTGCCGCACTTGCCTTGCTTGCCGCGACGGGCCTGGGCTGCTCTGAGAATTCCAATCCTTCCAGCCCCACCACCGCCAACCTGGCGCAGGCGACCAAGCGAGGTCCGACCCTGACCCCGCAGGCGAGCGGCACCACCGCTCGCCTGATCGGCGTGCACGCGGTCAATCAGAACGTCGCCTGGGTGAGCGGCGGCGACGGCACGTTTGCCGTCACCACCGATGGCGGCGCCACCTGGCACGCCGGCGTCGTGGCCGGTGCTGAGATGCTGCAGTTCCGCGATGTCGAGGGAGTGAGTGCGACGGAGGCCTACCTGCTCTCGATCGGGTCCGGCTCTGACTCGCGCATCTATCACACGACGGACGGCGGCGAGAGCTGGGACCTCCAGTTCCAGAACGCGGATCCGGCCGCTTTCTACGACTGCTTCGCGTTCTGGACGCCGAACCGCGGCTTTGCGTACAGCGATGGTGTGGACGGCCGCTTCCCCGTGATCCGCACCACCGACGGCGAGACGTGGCAAGACATCGGCGACAACCTCCCGGCGGCGCAGCCCGGCGAGTTCGCGTTCGCCGCGAGCGGCACCTGCACCGCCGCGCAGGGCGGGAAGCGTGGGTGGATCGGCACCGGCGGCCTGGGCGACGCGCGCATTCTAGCGACCACCGACGGGGGCGACAGCTGGATGGCGTACTCGACGCCGATCGTGCAAGGCGCCCCGGAGGGAGCGTCAGGGATTTTCACCGTTGACTTCCGCGATCCGCACCGCGGCATCCTGGCCGGCGGCGACCTTGTGCGCGAGAGCGAGGTGCTTCCCAACGTCGC
>DATEDS010000082.1:0-2504 GCA_035281565.1 Gemmatimonadota bacterium | reverse complement strand
GCCGGGGGCGGCCCGATCCAGGCCCACCCCTGGTTCCGCACCGCCTCGGCGAAGGCCGCGTTCTCGGCCAGGAACCCGTAGCCCGGATGGACGGCGTCGACGCCGAGCCGCCGCCCGGCATCCAGGATCCGCTCGATCGAGAGGTACGACTCCCGGGCCGGAGCGGGACCGATCGCGGCGGCTCGATCCGCCAGGGCGACATGGGGCGCCGACCGGTCGGCTTCCGAGAAGACGGCCCCCGCCTCGACGCCGAGACGCCGGCAGGCGCGGATCACGCGGACCGCGATCTCGCCGCGATTCGCCACCAGCACGCGCCGGAAGGGACTCCCGGGATTGGGCCTTACGGAGGATTCCATCCCCTTTTGTGGCTTGGACTTCAAAGCGGCAAGTTACCGTGCTTTCGAGGTGGATTGGCGTCGCGCTTCCGGGCCAGGGCGTGAAGGGCGGTCGCCAGGAGGCGCCGCGTGTCGGCCGGATCGACGACCGCGTCCACGTACCCGCGCTCGGCAGCGACCCACGGGTTCGCGAACCGCCTCCGGTACTCGGCTGCGCGGGCCTCGAGCGCCGCCCCCGGGTCCTCGGCCTGCTCGATCTCCCGTCGCCACAGGATCTCGACCGCGCCCTTCGGACCCATGACCGCGATCTCCGCCGATGGCCAGGCCAGGTTCAGGTCCCCCCGGATGTGCTTCGACGACATGACGTCGTACGCCCCGCCGTAGGCCTTCCTCAGGATCACGGTCAGCTTCGGTACGGTGGCCTCGCAGTAGGCATAGAGCAGCTTGGCCCCGTGCTTGATGATCCCGCCCCACTCCTGGGTCGTCCCCGGCAGGAACCCCGGCACGTCGACGAGCGTCACGAGCGGGATGTTGAAGGCGTCGCAGAACCGGACGAAGCGGGCCCCCTTCAGGCTCGCGTCGATGTCCAGGACGCCCGCCAGGACGGCCGGCTGGTTGGCCACGACCCCCACCGTCCGGCCGTTCAGCCGGGCGAACCCCACCACCAGGTTCCTGGCGTAGCCGGCATGGACCTCGAGGAACGACCCCCGGTCCACGATCTCGCCGATGACGACGTGAACGTCGTACGGCTTGTTCGGGCTCGCCGGGATCGCGTCCCGGAGAGCGGGCGAGGTCCGGTCGGGGTCGTCGCCGGTCTCGACGACCGGCGGATCCTCGCGGTTGTGGGACGGCAGGTACCCGATCAGCCGGCGGATTCCCTCCAGGCACGACGGCTCGTCCGGATGCGTGAAGTGGCTCACGCCGCTCCTGGCGGCGTGGACCGCGGCCCCCCCCAGCTCGTCGAACGAGACCTCCTCGTGGGTCACGGTCCGCACCACGTTCGGCCCGGTCACGAACATGTACGAGACGCCCTCGACCATGCACACGAAATCGGTGATGGCCGGGCTGTAGACCGCGCCCCCCGCGCAGGGACCCAGGATCGCGCTGATCTGCGGCACGACCCCGCTCGCCAGCGTGTTCCTGAGAAAGATCTCCGCGTACCCGCCGAGCGAGGCCACCCCCTCCTGGATCCGGGCACCCCCCGAGTCGTTCAGCCCGACGATGGGGGCGCCGGTCTTGAGCGCGAGGTCCATCACCTTGCAGATCTTCTCGGCATGGGCCTCGGACAGCGAGCCCCCGAACACCGTGAAGTCCTGGCTGAAGACGTAGACCAGGCGGCCCTCGACGGTCCCGTGACCGGTGACCACGCCGTCGCCCGGGATCCTCCGGGAGCCCAGGCCGAACTCTTCTGTACGGTGCGTGACCAGCCGATCGAGCTCGAAGAAGGAGCCCGGATCGAGCAGGAGGTCGAGCCGTTCCCGGGCCCCCAGCTTGCCCTTCTCGTGCTGGGCCTGGAGGCGCTCGGGCCCGCCGCCGGCCAGCGCTTCGGCCTCGCGCGCCCGGAGCTCCTCCAGCCCGTCGCTCATGGTCGGTTCACCATTCCACGGCCACCGCTTCGCCGCCGCGGATCTGGTGCACCACGACGGCCCGCCGGATCCCCTGGGGCGTGAAGCGAAAGAGGGCCGAGGCGCCCCGGTACGGCTGGAGTGCGGTGGTCGCGCCGGGGCCCGGCGCGGCCGGGCGTACCGCGAGGTGGGCGGCGTCGTAGCCCCAGGCGGGGATCAGGTTCGACGGCTCCTCGCCATAGCGAGCCTGGTAGGCCTCCGCGAACGCCTGCCACCGCGTCACCCCGGGGTCGCGACTGAACGTGTCGGCGAAGTAGCCCCTCACGAAGCCTCGCCCCTGGCGGTAGAACGACTCGTCGTTCCAGGCGTCGGTGCCGAGCGGCATGAGACCGCCGAGCTCGAAGAAGGCGACCTGGTTCAGGATGCGGAGCGCTTCGGTGGGGCTCTTGGTGGCGATGAAGAGGGCGTCGGCGCCGGAGCGCACGATCTCGCCCAGGAGGTCGGTGAACTCGGTCGTTGCGGGCTCGTACGTATGCCGCACCACGATGCTCGCACCCGCGGCCTGGACGGCCTTCGCGAAGGCATCGGCCTGGACCCGCCCGTA
>DATEDS010000081.1:0-2297 GCA_035281565.1 Gemmatimonadota bacterium | reverse complement strand
TCCTCGGCCAGCGCGTCATCCTGACCGAAGTCGTGAGCTATCAGGATTTCGGCGTGCTGGCCGAAGCGGGGCGGCTGTCACCCCGCACGATCCTCATCCTGTCGTACGCGCTGTGCGGGTTCGCGCACATCGGAGGGATGGGCATCGCGGTCGCCGGCTTCGGTGCACTGGCCCCCGATCGTCGCGAGGACATGGCGGCCCTGGCGTTCCGCGCGCTCGCCGTGGCAACGCTGGCGACGCTCCTGACCGGCGCAGTGGCCGGCGCCTTCTATCACGGACAGAAGGGGATGCTCGGGCTGTGATCGCGGGCAACCGCGGTTGCCCGACGCGGGAGGCGGGAGGGAGGGTCTCCCTGTGATCGACCTGATCGGTCGTGTCGTCGTCATTACAGGAGCGGGTCGCGGAATCGGCCGCGGGACCGCGATCTCCGTGGCGGAAGCCGGAGCCGGTGTCGCTACGCTCGACCGGGACGAGGCCCCAGCGCGGCAAGTGGCCGCCGAGATCCGGAAGAATGGGGGTCGGGCGATCGCGGTCGTGGCCGACGTCACCGAGGAGCAGACCGTCACCGACGCGTTCGACCGGGCCGAGGCCGAGCTCGGGCCGATCGACGGACTCGTCAACAACGCGGGCGTGCTGTCCATGAATCCGGCGCTCGCGACGACGGTGCGAGAGTGGGAGACCCAGATAGCGGTCAACCTCTCTGCCGTCTTCTCGTGTTCCCGGCTGGCGGCGCGGCGGATGATCGAGCGGCGATCCGGCGGCGTCATCGTCAACGTGGCGTCGAATGCGGGCAAGGTCGGCTACCCGAACATGGCGGCATACAACGCGACCAAGGCGGGAGTCATCAGCCTGACGCGCTCGCTGGCCGCCGAGTGGGCCGAGCACGGCATCAACGTCAACGCCGTCTGTCCCGGCGGGGTGGAGACGGCAATGCTTTCCGATGTCTCCGACTGGCTCGCCGAACGGAGCGGCGGGAGCCGTGACGCGCTTCTCGGGGCGATGAAGCCGCGTCAGCTCGGGCGCATGATCCAGCCGATCGAGGTCGGCCGGGTGATCGCCTTTCTCCTGTCGGACGCGGCGGCGATCATTCGTGGACAGGCGATCAATGTCGACGGAGGAGACACGCCGTACTGATGGAGACCGGGGCCAGTCTCCTCGTCCTCGGCGGCACCGTTGTCGCGATGGACGAATCGTTGACCGTCATCGAGGGCGGTGGAATCGCGATCGATGGGACGCGCATCGTCGCCGTGGGTCCCGATGAGGAGATCGAGGCCGCCTTTCGAAGACAGGGCACGGAAGTCATCGACGCTGGCGGACGGCTCGTGCTGCCGGGTCTCGTCAACACCCACACGCACGCGGCGGACATCCTCTTCCGCGGGTTGGTCGAAGATCTCCCCCTCGAGCCGTGGCTGGAGCGCCTCTGGCGGGTCGAACGGGAACACGTCAGCCCCGGGAGCGTGGCCGCGGGGTCCCGCCTGGCCCAGGCCGAGATGATCCGCGGCGGGACCACGACCGCGCTCGACATGTTCTTCTTTCCCGAGGAGGCGGTGGCCGTTGCGCGCCGGACCGGCTTCCGGCTCGCCACGGGCCCGTTCTTCTTCGACTCCCCGGACGTCGACGGGATCGAGGCTCGGGAACGTGCTCCACGCGCACGCGAGCTGCTCGAGGAGCTACGCGACGACGCGCTGCTCGTCCCTTGCCTGCTGGCCCACAGCACCTACACGGTCGCTCCCTCGCTGCTGGAGGCGGGACGGGATCTCGCAGCCGAGTTCGGCGCCCTGTTCTCGACCCACGTGGCGGAGACACGCGCCGAGGTCGAGACCGTGCAGCGGATGCACGGAAACAGCCCGCCCCGCCACCTCGACAGGCTCGGTGTGCTCGAGATGCCGACCGTTCTCGCGCACTGCGTCCATCTCACACGAGACGAGATCGAACTGCTGGCCGAGCGCGACTCGGCGGTGGCCCACTGCCCGATGTCCAACCTCAAGCTCGGATCGGGAGTGGCGCCGATACCCTCGCTCCGGGGAGCCGGTGTCCGGACGACGTTGGGCACCGACGGACCGGTGAGCAGCAACGACCTCGACCTGTGGGCGACTCTGAGGCTGGGAGCCGTCCTCCACAAGGGTGTCGGCGGTGACCCGCGCTTGATGCCCGCGCGGGAAGTCTTCGCCCAGGCGACGATCGAGGGGGCCCGGGCGCTCGGTCTGGGAGACCGGATCGGCTCGATCGAAAAGGGCAAGGAGGCCGACCTCGTCATCGTCGACCTCGACCGCCCGCATCTCGTCCCCCTCCACGAT
>DATEDS010000080.1:0-4921 GCA_035281565.1 Gemmatimonadota bacterium | reverse complement strand
CGGCGGGGCGGTCGTCATCTGGGACAGGCCGGCCAGCTCGACCTTGGCGATCCGGGCCTGGTCGCGCGGAAGAGCCGGAACTTCTACCTCGCGATGGCGGGGGTCGGAGCGGCCATCGTCCTGGCGGTCCTGCTCGTTCGCTCCGGCGCGCTCGCACTCCCGCTGACCAGGGTCGCGCAAAGCCTCGGCGTCGTGATCGTCGGCCTCACCGTCCTGTATTTCATTTATCTGCTGGTCGCGGGTGGCCACACCAGCCTGGAGAAACGCCGCCTCGGCGTCATCTTCTGGCTCTTCCTCCTGGTGGCCCTCTTCTGGTCGGGCTTCGAGCAGGCCGGCTCCTCGCTCAACCTGTTCGCCGAGCGGCTCACCGACCGGGTCATGCTGGGGTGGGAGATGCCGGCCAGCTGGCTCCAGTCGGTGAACTCCTTCTTCATCATCCTCCTGGCCCCCGTCTTCGGAATCCTGTGGACCTCGCTGGCGAGCCGCCGTGCAAACCCATCGATCCCGGTGAAGTTCGGGCTCGGCCTCCTGGGGCTCGCCATGGGCTTCTTCGTGATCGCCTGGGGGGCCGCCAACGCCACTGCCGAGGACGGGGCCTCCCCGGCGTGGCTCGTCGTCATGTACTTCCTCCACACCTGCGGCGAGCTGGCGATCTCACCTGTGGGGCTGTCGGCGATGACGAAGCTGGCGCCCCGGAACCGGGTCGGTCAGATGATGGGGGTCTGGTTCGTGGGGGCCGCGCTCGGCAACCTGATCGCCGGGCTGGTCGCCGGGACGCTGGGCGGGATGGCGCCGACCGACCTCTTCCGGACGGTGGCCCTGATCACGGGCGGCGTGGGCCTCTTCGCGCTCGTCGTGAGCCCGGCCATCAAACGTCTCATGGGAGACGTGGAGTAGGTCCGGCCACTGCTTCTCGGAACGGCTCGTCCGCCACGCTCCGGAAGTTCTCGTACAGGTCGTCGAACAGGGCGGCGCCGCGCTCGATCCGCGCCACGTCGTCCTGGTGGCGACGGGCGATCCCGGCCAGGATCGACGCCACCCCGGGGGCTTCGGCCCGATCGTACCGCTTCTCCTTCAGGTCCAGGTCGTGGACGATCTCGGCGATCGCGGCGAGACCCGGATCCCCCGCGAGGCCGAACCGCTCGAGCAACGTCTCGAACGTGCATCGCTCGCCTTCGTGGGTGAACTCGCCATCGAACATGTCGAACCGTAGCTCCCCCTCCTCCGGCCGGTAGCCGCTCGGCTCGACGAACTTGAAGTGGGCGTCGGGATCGATGAATCGGCGAACCAGCCAGGCGCTCGCCGTGCGATCGACCTTGACCCCACGCCGCGTGACCCAGGTCCTGCCGCGTGTCTTCGCGGACGACCAATCCTCCTCGCGCATTGCCACCTCCCTGGTTTCCTTCTTACGTAGCTCGAGCTCCAGGAGCGCCAGCGCCTGCTCCGCCTCTTCCCGCCCTGGGGCCCCCAGAAAGTCGATCTCGCGGATCTCTTCGAGCCTCTGCGCGAGGCGGGGCAAAGCCTCGGCGGCTTGGCGCGGCGCACTCTCGTCCGCCGACGGCTCGGCTAGACGCTCGCGGGCACGGTTAGCCGCTTCCGCGAGCTCGGCGTAGGCATCGTCGCGCTCCGCGTTCAGAGCCGCCTCGAGACGCCGGTCGGTGACGCCGTCGACGAAGGTCGCCACCGCCAGCGACCCCTCGCCGCCGTCCCGGACGATCTCGCGGAGCAGCCATTCGAAGTCCTCGCGAGTGTCCTCCCGCTCCGGCAGGACGTAGACCGAGTTTTTGAGCGGGACGGCGCCGATCCCGGCCAGCCGGCGCCGGACCCGGACCCGGAAGTAGGCCGGCTCGGGCGGGATCTGATGGGTGAGGACAAGCCACCGCCCCCCTTGACGTTCTGATTCAACTGTATCATTCATTGTGCCGATTGTAGCACAGCTTTCCCGCGGCCTGCAAGCCGACCGGCCACGCCGTGCCCCCCAGCCTGGAGGGAGCCGCTCCATGTCGATCCCCGTGGACGCCACGGCCGCCCTTCTCGCCGATCTCGTGCGGGTCGAGTCCGTGAACCCCGCCTTCAGCGGCGGAGCGACCGACGAGTCCGCCCTGGCCCGCCTGGTCGCCGACAGGCTCGAAGCGCTGGGGCTCCAGGTCGAGCGGCGGGAGCCCGAGCCCGGGCGGGTCAGCGTCCTCGCAACGCTGGCCGGCGCGGGCGGAGGGTCCTCGCTCATGCTCTACGCCCACCTCGACACGGTCGGCGTCGCCGGCATGGCGGACCCGTTCGAGCCGGTCGTTCGGGAGGGCCGGCTCTACGGCCGCGGGGCGTACGACATGAAGGGCGGGCTGACGGCGTGCATGATGGCCGTCCAGGCCCTGGTCGAGCGGGGGGCGCCCCTGGCCGGCGACGTCCTGCTGGCAGCGGTCGCGGACGAGGAGGTGGCGAGCCTCGGGATCACCGACGTCCTCACCGCGGTCGTCCCGGACGCGGCCATCGTCACGGAGCCGACCGAGCTCGAGATCTGTCTGGCGCACAAGGGGTTCGCGTGGATCGAGGTGACGACGCGCGGACGCGCGGCCCATGGGAGCCGCTTCGAGGAGGGGGTCGACGCCAACCTGCGGATGGGGCGCTTCCTGGCGCGGCTGGAAGCGCTCGAGCAGGAGCTCCGCGCGAGGCCCCCCCACCCGCTCGTCGGCCCGCCCTCCCTGCATGCGGCCGTCCTCGAGGGTGGCACGGGGCCCAGCACGTACGCCGAGCGCTGCCGCCTCACCGTCGAGCGGCGGACGGTGCCGGGGGAGAGCGCCGAGGCCGCGCTCGGGGAGATCCGGGCCCTGATCGAAGAGCTTCGCCGGGAGGACCCCACCTTTGAGGCCGAGGCGGTCACGACGCTGGCCCGAGGGCCCTTCGAGGCCGACCCCCGGAGCCGGGTCGCCCGATCGATCGAGCGGGCGGCCACCCTCGCCCTCGGGTCCCCTCCACGGCCCGCCGGGCGGCCCTACTGGATGGATGCGGCGCTCCTGGGGGTGGCGGGCGTGGACACGGTCGTGATCGGGCCGGCCGGGGCCGGCGCCCACGCAGCCGAGGAGTGGGTCGAGCTGGCCTCGGTGGCACGGCTGGCCGGGATCCTCGCCCGCGCGGCGACCGACTTCTGTGGAACGGCCTGAGCCGGCGGCCCCGCCCGGCTTCCGCGAGGCCCTCCGTTTCTGGGCCCTCCTCGGGTGCATCTCCTTCGGCGGGCCGGCCGGCCAGATCGGCATCATGCATCGGGAGCTGGTCGAGAAGCGCGGCTGGATCAGCGAGGAGCGCTTCCTGCACGCGCTGAACTTCTGCATGCTCTTGCCCGGACCCGAGGCGCAGCAGCTCGCAACCTACGTCGGGTGGAGCCTGCATCGAATCCGGGGCGGGCTGGCGGCCGGCGTCCTGTTCGTGCTCCCCTCGGTCGCCGTGCTGCTCCTTCTCTCCTGGATCTACGTCGTCTACGGCAACGTCTCCTGGGTGGCCGGGATCCTGGCCGGGTTCAAGCCCGTCGTCGTCGCGATCGTGGCGCACGCGGTCTGGAGGATCGGTCGTCGCGCCCTGCATCGCGCCGGCCACGTGGCTCTCGCGGCGGCCGCCTTCGTGGGCATGTATCTGCTGGACGTCCCCTTTCCGCTGATCGTTCTGGGCGCGGGTCTGGCCGGCCTGGCCGGGGCGCGTTGGTGGCCGGGCGCGTTCGCCCGGCGGGGGGCGGGAGAGCCGCGCTTCGAGGAAGCGGGCCCGCCCGAACCCCGCGGGTCCGGCGGATGGAGACGCGCCCTCACGGTCGCGCTGGCGGGCATCCTCCTCTGGCTCCTCCCCTATCTCGCCCTCCTCGCCTGGCGCGGAGCGGACAGCGTCCACGCCGCCGAATACCGATTCTTCACCCAGGCCGCTCTGGTCACCTTCGGTGGCGCCTACGCGGTCCTCGCGTACGTCACCCAGGCGGTCACAGGACCGCTCGGCTGGCTGACCAACGCCCAGGCTCTGGACGGCCTGGCGCTGGCCGAGACGACCCCGGGGCCCCTCATCATGGTCGTCCAGTTCGTCGGCTTCGTCGCCGCGTGGGGGCGGCCGGAGGGTATGGACCCGCTGGCGAGCGCGGTCGTGGGCGCACTCGTCACGACCTGGGTCACGTTCCTGCCGAGCCTGGTCTTCGTCCTCGCCGGCGCCCCGCACATCGAAGCCTTGAGGGGGAACCGGCTCCTGGACGGGGCCCTGACCGGCGTGACGGCCGCGGTCGTGGGCGTCATCCTGCACCTCGCGGTCCTCCTCGGAGGCTCGACGCTCCGGCCGGCCGGGGCTGACGGCCCGGACGTCTTCGCGATCGCGCTTCTCGCCGCGGCGTTCGTGGTGCTCGCCCGCAGGCGGGTGAGCGTGCCGCTCCTCGTGATCGCCGGCGGCGTGGCCGGGCTCCTGGAGAACCTCCTCGCATGACGGGGACGGCGGCGGGCGCGCCGGGTCGAGGGGCCGGGTGGCGGGATTTCCTCGCGCTCGAGCGCAACGTGAGCGCCGCCGCCGGGGCCTTCCTGCTCCTCGGTTTCGGCGAGGAGTTGTGGAAGAAGTTCCTCCCCAAGTATCTCGAGGCCCTGGGCGCGGGGCCGTTCGCGATCGGGCTCTTCGGGACGGCCGAGGACCTCGCCGACGCCCTCTACCAGTATCCCGGGGGCGCCCTGGCCGATCGCCTGGGCCCGCGCCGCGCCTTCGCCCTCCTGATCGCCCTGGCCGCCCTGGGATACATGGCCTACCTGCTGAGCCCCTGGTGGCCGTGGGTCTTCGTCGGGCTCGCCCTCGCCATGGCCTGGCCCAGCATGGGGAGCCCGGCCACGTTCGCCGTGATCGCCGAGGCCCTTCCTCCGCACCGCCGGGCGATGGGCTTCAGCGTGCAGTCGATCCTGAAACGGATCCCGAT
>DATEDS010000079.1:0-4006 GCA_035281565.1 Gemmatimonadota bacterium | reverse complement strand
ATGGACGCGGGAGTGCCGGTGCGGAAGGCATGCGCGGGGATCGCGATGGGCCTAGTGAAGGAGGGGGACCGCGTCTCGGTGCTGAGCGACATCCTGGGAATCGAGGACCACCTCGGCGACATGGACTTCAAGGTCGCGGGGACGCGCGATGGGATCACCGGATTCCAGATGGACATCAAGATCAAGGGAGTGTCCTTCGAGATCCTCGAGCGGGCCGTGGCGCAGGCGCGTGAGGGGAGGATGCACATCCTCGACAAGATGGACGCCGTGCTCCGGGAGCCGCGCGAGACGATCAGCCGTCACGCGCCCGCGATCCTCACGATCAAGGTTCCGAAGGACAAGATCCGGGAGGTGATCGGCTCCGGCGGCAAGGTCATCCGCGGCCTCCAGGAGGACACGGGGACCAAGATCGACATCGACGAGGACGGCACCGTCCGGATCGCATCGGTCGACCGGGCGGGCGGCGAGGAAGCGCTGCGCAGGATCGAGAAGATCATCGAGGAGCCCGAGATCGGAAAGGTGTACGAGGGCCCGGTGAAGAGCATCACGGCCTTCGGCGCCTTCGTCGAGATCCTGCCCGGCCGGGATGGCCTCGTCCACATCTCGGAGCTCGAGCATCGTCGTGTCGAGAGGGTCGAGGACGTCACTTCCGAGGGCGAGATCATGCGCGTCAAGTTGATCGGGATCGACAACCAGGGACGCGTCAAGCTGAGTCGCAAGGCGCTGATCGAGAAGCCGGCCGGTGAGGTCGGCGCTACCGGCGAGGGCGACAACGGCGGTGGCGATCGAGGCGGTGACCGGGGCGGGGATCGCGGTCGCGATCGGCGCGGCGGTCGAGGCGGCCGGGGAGGCGGGCGGCGCCGGGACCGCTCCTAAGTCCCGGAGGGTCGTCGGGGTCACGAGCGAAGGTCGGGGGTCATGCGGATCGGCGTGCCGCGCGAGATCAAGAGCCAGGAGAACCGTGTGGCTCTCCGGCCGGTGGGGGCCGAGGTCCTCACCCGGGACGGGCACGAGGTGTGGGTCGAGCGCGGGGCCGGGGATGGCTCCGGGTTCCCCGATGACGCCTACGAGGAAGCCGGGGCGCATCTGGTGGACGGTCCCGAGCCGGTGTACGCCGAGAGCGAGATGATCCTCAAGGTCAAGGAGCCGCTGGCGGAAGAGATCCGTCGCATTCGGCCCGGCCAGATCATCTTCACGTACTTCCACTTCGCCGCCAGTCGCGAGCTGACCGAGGGCATGATCGGCACCGATGCGGTGGCCCTCGCCTACGAGACCGTCGAGGAGGAAGACGGCCGGCTCCCGCTGCTCGTTCCCATGAGCGAGGTGGCGGGTCGGATGGCCGTCCAGGAAGGTGCGAAGTACCTGGAGAAGCTCTCCGGCGGTCGCGGCATCCTGCTCGGCGGCGTCCCCGGGACGCCGCCCGGCGAGGTCGTGATCCTGGGCGGCGGCGTGGTCGGCACCAACGCGGCGAAGATGGCGGCCGGCCTCGGGGCGAGGGTCACGATCCTCGACGTCTCGCTGGATCGTCTTCGTTACCTCGAGGACGTCATGCCGGCCAACGTGGAGTGTCTTTTCTCGGACGTCCACACGATCCGCGAGATGCTGGCGCGAGCCGACCTGCTGATCGGGGCCGTTCTGCTGGCCGGCGCCAAGGCCCCCAACCTGGTGACGCGGGCGGACCTGGGTCTGATGAAGGACGGTGCGGTCATCGTGGACGTCGCGGTCGACCAGGGCGGATGCATCGAGACGTGTCGTCCGACGACCCACGCCGATCCGGTGTACGTGGTGGACGGCGTGGTCCACTATTGCGTGGCCAACATGCCGGGCGCGGTGCCGCGGACCTCGACGATCGCGCTCACCAACGCGACCTTGCCCTTCGCGAGGCGCATCGCGTCCGGGTGGAAGGCGGCCTGTCGCAAGGATCGGCGTCTCCTCCGCGGGCTCAACATCATCGGTGGAAACGTCACCTATCCGGCCGTTGCGGAGGCGTTCGGGCTGGAGTACGTGGATCCGGAGAGCCTTCTTTGAGGGTCGACGGCGGGGCGGTGGCGCGGTCGGCGGCGGGTCGCCTGCTGATCCGGCGGCTGTCCGACCATGAGCTGCCGCTTCCGGAGTACGCGACGGCGGGGGCGGCCGGGCTCGACCTGCGAGCTGCGCGCGCGCACGTTCTCGAGCCTGGCCGGCGGACGCTCGTCGGAACCGGTTTCGCGATCGCGCTGCCGCCGTCCTGCGAGGGGCAGATCCGTCCCCGTTCGGGACTTGCGGCCCGTCACGGCGTGACGGTGCTGAACGCGCCCGGGACGGTCGATCCCGACTATCGTGGCGAGGTCAAGGTGCTGCTCATCAACCTGGGCCAGGACGCCGTCGAGATCGCCGCCGGCGACCGGATCGCACAACTGGTCGTGGCGCCGATCTCGCGGCTCGAGCTGGTCGAGGTCGAGGAACTTCCGGAGACGACGCGTGGTGCCGGCGGATTCGGCTCGACCGGACGGTGAGGGGAGAGTCCTGATGCTGGGGTTCCTGAGAGCCAACGGATCGTTCCTCGCGAGCGAGGTCTCTGTCGACCTGGGGACGGCCAACACGCTCATCTACGTGAAGGGCCGCGGGATCGTTCTGAACGAGCCCTCGGTCGTCGCCCTGGATTCCGATTCGCGCGAGATTCTGGCGGTCGGCCTCGAGGCCAAGAAGATGCTCGGGCGCACGCCCGCCGGGATCGTGGCCGTCCGGCCGCTCAAGGACGGGGTGATCGCCGACTTCGAGGTCACCGAGAAGATGCTGCGCGACTTCCTGAAGCGCGTCCTCAGGAATCGTCTCATGCCGGTGCGGCCGAAGGTCCTGATCTCCGTCCCGAGCGGGATCACGGAGGTCGAGAAGCGCGCGGTGCGGGACAGCGCCGAGAGCGCCGGCGCCAAGCAGGTGTACCTGGTTCCCGAGCCGATGGCGGCCGCCATCGGGGTCGGGTTGCCGGTCGAGATGCCTACCGGGAACATGGTGATCGACATCGGCGGCGGCACGACCGAGATCGCGGTCATCGCGCTCTCGGGCATTGTCAGCGACACCTCCATCAGGGTCGGTGGGGACGAGATCGACGAGGCGATCGTGCAGTTCCTGAAGAAGGACTACAACATCATGATCGGCGAGCCCACGGCCGAGCTGGTCAAGATGACGATCGGATCCGCGTACCCGACCGGCGAGGAGCAGGAGATGGAGGTCAAGGGCCGTGACATCGTGTCGGGGATTCCGAAGACGGTTTCGATCAATTCGATGGAGGTGCGCGAGGCGATCCAGGAGCCGATCGCGGCGGTCGTCGACGCGGTACGCCAGGCTCTCGAGCACACGCCGCCCGAGCTGGCCAGCGACATCGTCGACCGCGGGATCGTCATGACCGGCGGCGGGGCGCTCCTCAAGGGGCTCGACGCCCTGCTCCGCGAGAACACCAATCTGCCCATCAACGTGGACGAGGAGCCGCTCACCTGTGTCGTGCGCGGAACCGGCCGCATCCTGGACGATCCGGACAAGTACCGGGGCGTTCTCGCGCTCAGCGGACGCGGCTGAGCCGGGGGGCCCGGGATGGCCTCGATCCGTCAGGAGCGCCGCGCCGAGATCGTCGCTCTGGCCCTGGTGGCGGTCTCGCTGATCCTGCTCACCCTTCCTCCCGCCCGCCAGCAGGCGATCGCGCGGTTCACGAGCGACCTGCTGCTGCTTCCGCTGTCTCACGTCCGCTCGGGGCTGTCCGGACACTGGGCGCTGAGGGCCGACAACCTGCGTCTTCGCGAGGAGCTCCAGCAGGCCCGGCTCGAGGCCTCGGCCGCCTCGCTGGCGGAGCGTCGGAGCCGGGAGCTCGAGGGGTTGCTGGCCTTCCGCCGCCGCCAGCCCGTGCGGCTGGTCCCGGCGCACATCGTCGACCGCAACTTCGCCACCTTGCCGACGACGGCCGTGCTGGACGTCGGTCGGGCCGAAGGCGTGGACGTCAACTTGCCCGTCGTCACCGACCGGGGGCTGATCG
>DATEDS010000078.1:0-7178 GCA_035281565.1 Gemmatimonadota bacterium | reverse complement strand
CCTCGATCAGATCCGAAAAAGAAGGCATGGGTGTGCCGTTCATCCCGGTCCGGAAGCGGGTGTAGATCGCCTCCACCGAGCTTCCACCGTTGAAGTGCCAGCCTTCCGTGAGATCGGCGGCCCGGATCGGAAGCCCGTCCTCGTCCTCCAGTGTCGGGGCCGAGGGGCCGTCCCCGCGGCCGGCCCGGCCGTGACACTTCCAGCACTCGATCTTTTCGTACGTCTCGCGCCCGGCCGCCACCGCGTCCTCGCCGGCGCCCGAAGGATCTCCGACATCGATGGGCTCGGCCGGTGCCTCGCTCTCGAAGAACGCCGAAAATCCCTTCAGCACGTCGACCAGCGCCTGTCGCTGCTCCCCGCTCAGATGGTCCTTCCAGCCCGGCATGGCGGTCCCGGGCATCCCCTCGTCGATCACGTAGAGGATGTCGGCGTCCGTCGGAAGGGCGCCGCTCGGCGTGCTCCGGATCTGGTACTGGGCGGTCGTGAAGTCGCGTGGGCGGGGCAGCATGGTGCCGGCCGCCGGGCCGTCCCCCTCACCGTCCGCCCCGTGGCACCCGGCGCACCACCGGTCGTAGACGGCCCGGCCGGGAGCCGCTTCCTGGGCCGGCGCCGGCGCCGCCAGCAGGAGGGCCAGGACGCCCATCGTGATCGGGCGCCTCATTCCGGCACCACGGGCGCCGCCTCGCCCGCCTCTTCCCACGTACGCGGCGTGTTCCGGGTCTGCTCGTACAGGAAGACGATGACGGCCCAGATCTCCTCCTCGGTCAGGATCTCCTCCCACGCCGGCATGGCCGAGTTCCATGGCGCCCCCTCCGGGGGCAGACCGGGCCCGCCCTTGGCGATCCGCCAGAAGACGAAGCTCTCGGTGAGCTGAGCGATCGTCCCGGTCCCGGTGAAAGGCAGGGGCGTGGGGGCGAACCCGTGCGCGTAGTGGCCGTTCCCGGACAGGGCGTCGCCGTGGCAGGGGAGGCAGTTCTGGTAGTACACGCGCTTCCCCTCCTCGACGTCCTCGGTGATCGATCCGTCCGCCCGGAGAGGGTTGTTCAGACCGGCCAGCGTCATGCTCCTTCCCCGGAACGTGATCGAGGACGGGGGCGCCGGATGGATCGACCTGAGGCTCGGCGGTGCGGCCACGGTTTGCCGGACCTGCTGGAAGGCGAGCCAGCCCACCAGGGCGGGGATCGCCACGAGGAGCCCCAGCCTCAGCCAACGGCGGTCCTCCTCGACCATCGTCGAGCGGATCGGGGTCTTGAACTGCTCCCACCGCTCCTCGCTGTCGCTGACCCAGATGAGGACCCCGGCCAGGACGGTGAGCATGTACTGGATCAGGACCGATCCGGGCACCGGCGCGCTGTCGATCCCGAGCAGGGGCGGAACGTACGGGATGCCGAACCTGATCAGGAGGTAGGCGACGACCAGTACGGCGATGGCCTGCCAGAAGGGGTGCCGGATCAGGGACCTCATTCGCGGGTCACCGCTGATTCGAGAGGAAATCCACGATCGCCTCGAGCTGGGCGGCGGTGAGCCGCTCGCCGAAGTTGGTCGGCATGAGGCCCGCGAACCGCTCGTAGCCGGGGGTCACCTCGGCGGCCGGATCGAGGATCGAGCCGCGGATGTACGCCGCGTCGCGACGCGCGCCGATGCCGTCGAAGGAAGGCCCGACCTCCTGGCCCTGGCTGCCCAGGCGGTGGCAGGCGAGGCACTGCATCTGGTCCAGCAGCTCCTGGGGATCGGTCGCGGTGGCCACCGCGGCGCCGCTACCGCCGGCAGGTCCCTCTTCGCCCGCCGCTTCCGTCTCCAGGTCGGCGGCGGTCACGTCGATCTCCCCGCCCTGGCTCTGGAGATACGCGACGAGGGCCCAGATCTGGTTCGCCGACAACGTCCTCGACACGTCGGGCATGATCGGCTGATATCCCGGTACGACGAAGGCGCCCGGCTCGACCATCGAGCGATGGAGATAGGTCTTGCAGTCCTCGCCCTCGACCCGCGCTCCACAGCGCGCTCCGATCGGCCCCTGGTCCCCCTCGCCGGTCAGCAGATTGGGGGCCCGCTCGCCCAGACCGTGGCAGGCGGTGCAGCCGCCGGCGCCGGCGTAGAGCTCCTCGCCCGCCGACGCGAGCTCGGCGGCGCCCACTTCGCCGGTGAAGCTGAGCTCCTCCGGGACCTCGGACTCGATCTGCGGGATGACGTTGGCCACCAGCGTGTAGAGGGCGATCGTCCCTATCGTGACGCCCAGGATCTTCAGGTTCGTGGCCCACACCGCTCGTCAGGCCTTCTTCGGGGCGAGCTGCGGTTTCTCGACCAGCCCACCCAGCCAGAAGATGAACGAGATCAGGCCCAGGAAGATCAGCACGCAGACGCTGATCATGGTGGCCGCATACCCCAGCGCCGGAGTCGCCGCCCACGGGCTCGTGTCACGCATCACCTCCCACACGTGCCAGTGCTGGCGGATCCCGCTGCGCGCGAACCCCATCAGGCCCATCAGCCACGTAAAAGTGACCACCAGCACGAACAGGGCGTACTGGGACCGCTCGGGCATACTCCCCCAGCGAACGGCCCCCCTCGACTCCGCGCCGCGCAGCATGAAGACGTCGATCATCATGACCCCGATGATCGTGAACAGGACGGCCAGCACCTGATAGACGCTGAAACCGATACGGACAATGGCGGTCACGAAATACCCGTACACCCCGTAGAAGAGGACGATGGCCGCGGCGATCACGAACAGCGCCGCCTGGACCAGCGTGCCCGCACGGCTCCACGACGCGACCGGCCGCTTGTTCGCCCGCCGGTAGAGGAGGAACGACAGGAACGTCGTCAGGATCATGAGGTTGACCGCGGTGTTCTTGGCGCTCATGACGCCCAGCACGCCCAGGAACGGGTGATGGGAGCCGCCCATCGCCTCGAGCTCGGCGCGATCGGCGATCATCGTATGGGGCGTCGCCCACACGATCACGCCGACGATGAGGACCAGCAGCATCCACTTGGTGTACGGCAGGAACCGCTCCGCGCCCGGGATCCGCTGCATGCCGACCCACAGGTAGTAGTTGCCGGCCAGGAACAGGACTCCGATCAGGAACGCCTGGATGATCCACAGCCAGGACATGAAGCCACCCATCATGGTGATGCCCATCTGCTCGTTGTACTCGTAGATCTCCCGTCCCAGGTAGTAACCCGCGAACGGCAGCACGATCAGGGCCCCGATGGCGATGAGATTGCCGACGTAGCCCATCCAGTCGTAGTTCGCCCGCTCCTCGTCGCTGCGGGCGGCGAGGAACCGGTAGGCGGCATAGGCGGCCACGACCGAGCCCCCAAAGACGACGTTGGCGACCACCCGATGGATGTTGATGGGCATCCAAGTGGCGTTGTTGATGGCGCTCCATAGCTGGACCATGCCGGGGGCGGTATCGGTCGTGATCGCCGCCGGCGGGCTCATCATGTAGGAGAGCCAGGAGTCGGCGATGAACATGACGGCGGTTCCCCACACGTTGAGGAGGATCGCCAGTCCCCAGTGGCCGTACTTGGCGGCTCCCTTCTTCATCCGGTCCCAGCCGTAGTAATAGAGGTAGAGCGTGAAGCTCTCCAGGAAGAAGAGGCCCACGTAGATCCACATCGAGACCTCGAAGATCGAGGCCAGGTGGGACCAGAAGCGCGGGTAGAGCGTGGTCAGGAAGAACAGCAGGACGGCGCCCCAGATGGCGGTCGCGCTGTAGGCGATGAGAAGAAGCCGGGTGAACTCCTTCGCCAGCCGGTCGTAGCGCTCATCGCCGCCGAAGATCCCGATCGCCTCGGCCACCATGGCGAACATCGGAACGCCCAGCACGAAGGCCGCGAACATGAGATGGACCTCGGCCGCGATCCAGATGGCCGCGCGGCTGCCGATGCCCGGGAACTGTCCGTACTCGCGCGCTCCCGCCGCGGCGCCTCCGGCCGCTTCCTGGGCCCACGCGACGTCCCCCAGGGCGAGCCCCGCCAGCCCCGCGAGCGCGGCCAGGGCGGCGAACCGTAGGGTGCGCCCGCTCATCGGCCGAGGAAGAACGGCTTGCGTCGCGAGAAGTCGACCGGCATCTGGCCGCGCACCTCCTCGAGGACCGCCTCGTCGATCTCGTCGTATCCGCGCTCGCGCGCAAAGCGCTCCACCCTGGAGGCCACGACCGCCCGGACGAACGACGGTACCCGGTCGAACCGCTCCCGCGCGCCGGGGCTCCACCGCAAGGGTGCCGCGGACGGGCCCGCCGACGGCCCCGTGCCCTCCCACGCCTCGCCGGACCCATAGGTCGGGCCGGCGAACCTTACCGGCTCCCGATACCCGTCGGGCTCGTACGCGCACGAGCGGTCGGCGGCAAGGATGTCCCCGGTGTCGGCGTATGCCCGCGCCCGACAGCCGCCACACACCTCACGGTACTCGCAGCGTCCGCACTTCCCTCCCAGATCCCCGGAACGGAGCCGGGCGAAGACCGGAGACTCGGCCCATATCTCGGCGAACGTCTGCCGGCTCAGGTCGCCAGCCTCGACCGGGAGATACGGGCAAGGCGTCACCCGCCCCTCGGGGGTGATCCGGCAGTACTGGACCCCGCACGGACAGCGGGTGGCATACGCCATGAGCGGCGAATCCGTCGCGCCCTCGTGGACGTGGCGCATGATCTGGGGCATGCACTTGGAGCGGACCATCATCCGTCCCCGGTGGCGGCGCTCCAGGATCACGAGCTGGGCCAGCATCGCCTCGTTCTCCTCGGGCGACAGCCCGCGCATCCCCTGGGCCCGCCCGGTCCGGACCAGGAAGTACACGTTGAACGCGACCGCGCCCTTCCCGGCCGCCCAGTCCGCGATGGCCGGGATCTCCTGCCGGTTCCCCCGCGTGACGGTCGTCTGGACGATGAAGTCGAGGCGTCGGTCGCGGAGCCTCTCGACCGCGGCGAGCGTGTCCTCGAGGGCGCCGTCCCCGTGTCGGAAACGGTCGTGGTACAGGGGGTCCAGCGAGTCCACGCTGACCGCGACTCCCTTCACCCCGGCTCGCTTGAGGGAGTCGATCCGGCGCGCGGTGAGCCGGGTCCCGTTGGTGCCGACGACCACGGTGGCGCCGCGCTCGGAGAGATGGAGCGCCAGCTCCTCGAGATCGTCCCTCAGGAGCGGCTCGCCCCCGGACAGGATCACGAGCGGCCGCGGATTCACGGCCAGGATCTCGTCCGCGATCCGCCGGCATTGGTCGGTCGGAAGCTCGGAGTCGGCCGCATGCCACGAACCGGCGGCGATGTAGCAGTGGGAGCACGCCAGGTTGCAGCGGCGGGTCAGGTTCCAGGCCACGACGTGGGGCAGAGTCACCCGGCGGCGTCCTCCCCCGCTTCGTTCCCGGTGGGCTGGACCGTCATGAACCGCTCGACGGCCGCGCGCGCCTCCGCCGGCGTCGCGGTCCTGAAGTCCACCGGACACCGCGCCGCCTGCGCCTCGATGTCCCGGATCGGGCAGCGTGTCACGCCCGCCGCCTTGGCCTCGTCGATGAAGCGCCGCATCTCGGGCGAAAGCCCGTCCACCCCCTCCGCCGCCGCCCGGAGCTGCTTGGACTGGAGCTCCTTGAACATGACCAGCATGGTGTCCATGTCGAACTCGTCGGCTTCGATCATGGCCTGCTTGTTCTCGTCCATCACCCGCGTCGTGATCCGCCATAGCGCGTTCTCGCGGGCGAAGCGCTCGACCGTGTTCCGGGCGAGCGGCCGGGCGATGAGCAGGACGAGCTGGAGCCGCTGGAAGGCCTCCTCCGTCCAGACGACGTCGTCCCGCGGCGTCCAGTCGCGGGTCTGGGCATGCCCCGTATAGGGGCACCTCGTCTCGATCCGCCGTCCGTCCGGGACGGCATCCTCGTCCGACCCCTCGACGACCGTCCGCTTCATCGCCTCCTCGGCCTTGACCTCGGCGAGCGCCAGCTCCTCGGCGGTGCCGATCCCCATGATGAGCTGCATGTGGGTCGGCAGGAGCTTCCGGATCGCCTCGTCGAGCCGCTCGTCGGTCACGACCGGCAGCGACCCGTGGCCGTTTCCGGCATGCCCGTCGTCCGGATCGCCGGACGACGTGCCCCGGCCGTAGGTCTCGATCACGTACTCCTCGACCGCCTTCCGGGCGATGCCGAGCGCGAACGGGGGCACACGGAGGATCCGCACCTCCGCCGCCGGCGCCCATTCGAGCCCCGTTTCGCCGTCCTCTTCGATCCACGGGATCTCCTCGGGATGGACCTCGGTCGTGCCCACCAACAGGACGCTGGTCGGCGCCAGCCGGACCAGGTTGTCGGCCTGGGAGCCGAGCTCCGTACCCTCGATGCGATGGCTTCCGTGGCGCGCCACGACGATCAGCGTCGGATCGATCTCCTCCGCCCACTGCAGGACAACCTGGAACGGCTTTCCGATCAGGATCTGGGTCTCGATCCCGACGTCCGGGTAGTCCGCGGCCATCACCTCGGCGCGCTTGATGTTGGCCTGGCAGAGCCGCAGGAGCCCCTTGTCGATGATGTTGTTGTGGAGCTCCTCCTGCTCCTCGAACTTGAACACCTTCGAGGCCTGGACCGAAAGGACGTCCTTGATGTTGTGGAAGACGACGTGGTGGTACTCGACGTCGAAGGCGCTGCACACGAAGAGCCGGGCGCCGAACTCGCGGGCCATCTCGAGCGCGACCCGCATCGCCTTGTAGGAGTACGCCGACCCGTCCACGCAGACGAGCCAGCGCCCCCCCTCCAGCGCCGCCCCGTCGCGCAGGATGAGGATGTCCTTCTCGATGCCACGGATGGACCTCCCCACGACGCCGCCGAGCTGGCTGAACGGCTGGCGGCCGAGGCCGTGGGCGCCGAGGGCGACCAGGTCGTACGAGCGCTCGCTCGTGCCGGCCAGCTTCGGCTCGCCGTCCCCGTCCTCGACCACGAGGCGACCGTTCTCCCCCACCCGCACGTCGCTGCGCACGGTGTCGCCGCCGTCGTACTTCCCGGCGATCAGCGGATCGAAACCGATCAGGGACGGGAGCCGGCCCGCCCCCCGGTTCGCTTCGCGCGTGAGCTCCTCGAAGTGGATTCCTTCCAGGAGCTGGCGGGTCACGTCGACCCCCGCTTCGCGGCAACGCCGCTCCACCTGGTCCAGGAAGGAGTCGCTGATCAGCTGCAGCCCCTTCTCGATCAGCTTGTCGTGGATCTTCCGCTG
>DATEDS010000077.1:0-2099 GCA_035281565.1 Gemmatimonadota bacterium | reverse complement strand
TCCTGTGGGCGCTGATCCTGTTCGTGCCGCTCGCGATCTGGATGCAGCTCTTCCGGCCCAAGGAATCGTCCCGGGTCGAGATCAAGTACTCCGAGTTCACCGAGCAGCTCGACCAGGACAACCTGGCCTCGGTCACGATCGTCGAGAAGGAGATCCGGGGCGCGCTGAAGGAGCGCTCGCGGGCGATGACCCCGAGCGGGCCGCGCGACTTCACCGAGTTCCGCACGGTCATCCCGTTCGAGGACCCGTCGCTCGTCCAGCGCCTCGAAGAGAAGGGCGTCGCGGTCGAGGCGCAGGAGCCCTCCACCAACTGGCTCCTCCAGCTGGTGGGCATCCTGCCCTGGATCCTCATCATCGCGCTCTGGATCTTCCTCATCCGGCAGATGCAGGGCGGGGGATCGCGCGCGTTCGCGTTCGGGAAGTCGCGCGCCAAGCTCCTCAGCGCCGACGCTCCAAAGGTCACGTTCGAGGACGTCGCCGGCGCCGACGAGGCCAAGCAGGAGCTCGAGGAGATCATCGACTTCCTGCGCGATCCGAAGAAGTTCCAGCGGCTCGGCGGCCGGATCCCCAAGGGGGTCCTCCTGCTCGGTCCGCCGGGAACGGGGAAGACGCTCCTGGCGCGCGCGGTGGCGGGCGAGGCCGGCGTGCCGTTCTTCTCGATGTCCGGCTCGGACTTCGTGGAGATGTTCGTAGGTGTGGGGGCGAGTCGAGTAAGAGACCTCTTCGAGCAGGGGAAGGCACACGCCCCTTGCATCATCTTCGTCGACGAGATCGATGCGGTCGGACGCCACCGGGGAGCCGGGCTGGGGGGCGGCCACGACGAGCGCGAGCAGACCCTGAACCAGCTTCTGGTCGAGATGGACGGCTTCGAGTCCAACGAGGGCGTGATCCTGATCGCCGCCACGAACAGGCCCGATGTGCTCGACCCGGCGCTCTTGCGGCCCGGCCGTTTCGACCGCCAGGTCGTGGTCGACCGGCCCGACGTGCGTGGGCGGGAAGGGATCTTCAAGGTTCACACGCGCGACATCCCGCTGTCGCCCGACGTCGACCTGCGCGTCCTCGCCAAGGGAACGCCCGGGCTGGCGGGCGCCGACATCGAGAACATCGTGAACGAGGCCGCGCTCCTCGCCGCCCGCAACAACCGCAAGTCGGTCACGATGATCGACTTCGAGGACGCCAAGGACAAGGTGATGATGGGGGCCGAGCGGAAGAGTCTCGTCATCACCGACGACGAGAAGCGCTCGATCGCCTACCACGAGGCCGGTCACGCGCTCGTGCGGATGCTGACGCCGGCCGCCGACCCGGTCCACAAGGTGACGATCATCCCGCGCGGACGGGCGCTCGGCGTGACCCACTTCCTGCCCGTGGACGAGCGCCACATCTACACGCGGGAGTGGTGCGAGGACCAGCTCACCGCGCTCCTCGGGGGCCGGGCCGCGGAAGTCCTGGTCCTCAAGGCCACGACGACCGGTGCCGGCGACGACCTCCAGCGGGCGACCGACCTGGCGCGGCGCATGGTGACCAAGTGGGGAATGAGCGAGATCCTCGGGCCCCTGACCTACGGCGACGAGCCGGAGCAGATCTTTCTGGGAAGGGAGATCGCGACCCACCGCGACTACTCGGAGGAGACCGCCCGCGTGATCGATCAGGAAGTGAAGTCGATCGTCGCCCGTGCCTTCGACAGGGCCCTCGAGATCCTGACCGACAACGAGGATGCCCTGCACCGCCTGGCGGAGTCCCTGCTCGAGCGCGAGATCCTCGACAACGAGGAGATCCGTCTGGTGATCGCCGGCGAGGAGCTGGCGCCCGAGCCCCCGGCCGAGGACCCGGCGAAGAAGACCCGGAAAGCCGGCCCTGAAGCCCTCGGCGCCGGCGAGGACGAGGCCGGAAAGACGCGGGACGAGCGCGACGAGGGACTCGTTCCCGCCGATTCCACGGCGCGCGCGAGCCGCCTGGCCCGGCCGCCCGCACCCGACCCGGGGCGGGTCGCCGAGTAGCGGCCGAGCTCCCGGCCGGGTGACGAGCGGACCGGACGCTCGGTCCCGCAAGGTCTGGCGCATCCGCGGCGGGTCGCTTTCGCTCGGACCCTCGCCTCTTCT
>DATEDS010000076.1:0-2615 GCA_035281565.1 Gemmatimonadota bacterium | reverse complement strand
CGTCGCCGTCGCGCAGCTCGCCGAGCGGGGGCTGCTCTCCTTCGACGATCCGGTCGGAAGGCACCTTCCGGACTACCCCAACGAGGACGTGGCCCGGAATGTCACGATCCACCACCTGCTGACGCACACCTCGGGCATGGGAGACTACCGGAACGAGGAGTTCTTCGAGCGGCTCGACGACATGCGGACGCTCCCGGACCACCTGCCCCTGTTCGTCGACGACCCCCTGTCCTTCGAGCCGGGCGCGGGGTGGGACTACAGCAATGCGGCGTTCGCCCTCCTGGGCCTGATCATCGAGCGAGTCTCGGGGCAGAGCTACTACGAGTACATGCAGGAGCACGTCTTCGAGCCCGCCGGCATGACGAGCACGGATTTCCCCGAGCGTGACGCCCCGGTGGCGAACCGCGCGAACGGGTACATGCGCGTGAACGTCGACGGCGAGCCCGACCCGGAAGCGCCACGCCGCGAGAACACCTCGGCGCTCCCGGCGCGCGGCTCCTCGGCGGGCGAGACGTATTCCACCGTTCGCGACATGCTCAGGTTCTCCGAAGCCCTCCGCGACGGACGCCTGCTGAGCGCGGAGTACGCGGAGATCGTCACGATGGGGAAGGCCGAGGTCCCTCCCGGCTGGCCGATGACGGGGTACGCGTACGGGTTCGCGATCACGGAGATGGACGGCGGACGGATCGTCGGCCATGGCGGGACCGGCCCCGGGATCGCCGGCCGGTTCGAGATGTACCCTGACCGGGGCTACACCGTGGTGGTCCTCTCGAACTACGAGCTCTCCGCGATCATGCCCGTGATCCCGAGGACGCGCGAGCTGATCCTTCAGCCGTAGCGCCGCGAGTGCGCCTGCACCGCGGGTCAGACGTCGCGTGCCTCGCGGAGACGCGCAGCCGCCGTTCGCGCTCGAGCCGCCCGACTGACGCGGCATTCCTCACGTTCTCCCTTGTACGATTTCTGACGGCATCTCCCGCGCGGACCCGCGGAACCCGCGACGCGGATCCGCGTATCCACTCCAGAGGGGCCGAGACTTCTCGTCATGGGACTGGAAGCATCTCTCGACCCGGGACACATGGGAGGTGGGGATGAAGGGTCGAACTTCGTGGTTCACATATTTTGCTCTAGCGTTCGCCCTCGGGGCCTGCTCCGAGGACGATCTCACGTCGCCCGAGTCCCTCGACTCGGGCGTTCCCATGCCCTCGATCAGCGCGCTCCAAGTCGGACAGCAGGAGACACCCGACCCGACGGCGGTGGCGCGGGCCGTGCCCGGGTTCGCCGGCTACTTCCTGGACGCCTCGCAACGGCCGACCGTCTACCTCAAGGACGTTAGCCGTCGCCCGGCCGCGGAGATGGCGCTCGCCGGCTGGCTGTCGAGCCGCGGGTTCACGGGCGCGAGTCTCCAGGTCCGCCAGGCGACGTACGACTGGTTCGAGCTCCACGCCCTCTACGACCGGGCCTGGACTGCCGCGCTGTCCGTTCCGGGCGCGGTGTTCGCCGACGTGGACGAGGGCAACAACCGCCTGCGCTTCGGGGGCACGGACCTCTCCGGCCTGACGGCGGCCATCGTGGCGGCGGGCGTGCCGAACACCGCCTTCGCCGTCGAGCTGGCCTCGCCGATCGCCCTGCGCTCGACGCTCCAGGACCGGGTGCGCCCGGTGCCGGGGGGCTACCAGATCAACTTCCTGAACGTCGCCGGCGTGGTCGGGCCGACGAGCCTCCTCTGCACACTGGGATTCAACGCGTTCCCGGAGGGCTCGCTCACCGGGAAGCCGTCCTACGTCACGAACTCCCACTGCACCGGTGTGAGCGCGGACGCGGCGCTGATCCCGATGGACCACTACCAGCCGCTCCAGGACGTCAACGAGGACAACATGGCCGACCCTGAGAACTTCATCGGCTCCCAGGTCGACGATCCGTCCACGACGATCACCCTGGACTGCGTGGGCGTGCTGGACGATCCCGTGGTGCGGCTGCCCGGGCCGTGCCGCTGGTCGGACGCGTCGCGCGGCGAGTACGCGGCCGGCGTGCCGTTCCAGCTGGGGCGGATCGCCAAGACGGTCGCCTTCGATCCCGTGCAGGGCACGCTCGAGGTCGATCCCTCGACCACCTTCCGGATCACGGGCGAGCAGCCGTTCGCGGTCCTCGGAGAGACGGTGAACAAGGTCGGCCGCACGACGGGCTGGACGGGCGGCCAGGTCACCGGGACCTGCGTCGACATCATCACCGACGACCACTACATCCGGCGCTGCCAGGCGCAGGTGGCGGCGGGCTCCGCGGGCGGCGACAGCGGCTCGCCGGTCTTCACCGCGCCCAACCGCAGGGGCAAGGCGAGCTCGAAGGTGATCCTCGCCGGGATCCTCTGGGGCGGGAGCATCGAGGGAGAGCCGCAGTTCGTGTACAGCCCGATGTTCAACATCGAGCGGGAGCTGGGGCCGTTGAAGACGTTCTGATCCCCGAAAAAAAAGGCGCGCCGGGGGGCTCGGCCGCCCCGGCGCGCCAACCTGCCGTCGATCCCCCCTAGAACGTCGCGGTGATCGGTCCGATCTCGTCCCGGATCTGCTTGAGCGGGCTGAACACGAACTGCGTGCCGGACCCGTTGCCGCCCCACAGGA
>DATEDS010000075.1:0-6245 GCA_035281565.1 Gemmatimonadota bacterium | reverse complement strand
AATACGGTGCCCCCCGACACGCTGGACGCGTTTCGCGACCACGGCGACCCGCGGGTGCGGATCTTCGAAGGCCGCGACGAGGCGCACCACGTGATGGAAGAGCTCGACGTTGTCGGGATCGATTTCCACGACGTCACGCGCGAGCTCGAATTGGAGGGGGTCGCGAAGTTCGGCAAGTCCTACGACGACCTTCTCGAAACGATCCGCGAGGAGCGCGCGCGGGTCGCCACCGCCTGACGCCGCGCCGCCCGGCCGGGCCTTCGACCCGTGAGCCTCATCGATCTCGCCCGCGCGCTCGGCTTCTCGTTCACATCGGGCGTGAACCTGTACGCCACCGTGGCGATCCTCGGCCTGGCCGTCCGGTACGACTGGGTCGACCTGCCGTCCCAGTACCAGGTCTTCGACAACGACCTGGTGATCTACGGCGCGATCGCCATGTACCTGGTCGAGTTCCTGGCCGACAAGATCCCGTGGTTCGACTCGCTGTGGGACGCCGTCCATACGGTGATCCGCCCGCTGGGCGGAGCGCTGGTCGCGGTCGCGGCGGTGGGCGAGGCGTCGCCGGCGGTCGAGGGGCTGGTGGCCGTCGTGGGGGCCTCGGTCGCCGCGACCAGCCACTTCGCCAAGGCCGGCTCGCGGGCCGTCGTCAACACCTCGCCCGAGCCGGTCTCGAACTCGATCGCCAGCCTGCTGGAGGACCTGCTGGTCTTCGCGCTGGGATTGCTGGCCCTGCTCTTTCCGATCGTCGCGCTGATCCTGGTGAGCGTGCTCCTCGCGCTCATCCTGTTCTTCTCGGTCAAGCTCTTCCGCGCCGCGCGGCGGCGGCTGAAAGGCGCGCGGCCGGCCTCTGCCCGGGCCTGAGATGACGGCCGAGCTCGGCGTCGTCGGCCTGGGCACCATGGGGGCCAACCTCGCCCTCAACCTCGACGACCACGACGTTCCGGTAGCGGTGTGGGACATCAGCGCCGAAGCGGTCCGGCGGTTCCTGTCCGAGCACCCCGAGCGAGGATTCACGGGAGCGACCAGCCTCGCCGATCTCGTCGCATCCCTGAAGCGGCCCCGGCGGATTCTCCTCATGATCCCGGCCGGCAAACCGGTCGATCAGACGATCGCGGTCCTGGAGCCCCTTCTCGACGAGGGCGACATCCTGCTGGACGGCGGCAACTCCCACTTCGCCGACACCGAGCGTCGCGGCCGGCGGCTCGCGGAGAGCGGGGTCCGGTTCTTCGGCGTCGGCGTCAGCGGCGGATCCGAGGGCGCCCGCCACGGCCCCTCGATGATGCCCGGCGGACCGCGGGAGTCCTACGCGGAGATACGCCCCGTCCTCGAAGCGATCGCCGCCCGGACGCCGGCCGGCCCCTGCGTGGCCTACCTGGGCACCGGCGGCGCGGGCCACTTCGTCAAGATGGTCCACAACGGCATCGAGTACGCCGACATGCAGGGGATCGCCGAGGCGTACGACGTCCTCTCCCGCGGCCTGGGGTACGACGCGCCCCGGCTGGCCGAGACGTTCGGCGCCTGGAACGAGGGCGAGCTGGAGTCGTTCCTGCTCGAGATCACGGCCGAGATCTTCCGGGTCACCGACGAGCGGTCGGGCGCGCCGCTGGTCGAGCGCGTGCTCGACCTGGCGGAGCAGAAGGGGACCGGCCGGTGGACGGCGACCACCGCCCTGGAGCTGGGGACACCCGTCCCCTCCATCGTGGCCGCGGTCGACGCGCGCGTCCTCTCGAGCCGCCGCGACGAGCGGGGGGTCGCGAGCCGGCGGCTGGCGGGACCGGCCTCGGCCCTACCCCGCAACGAGCGCGAGGAGCTGGCCGAGGATGTCCGTCGCGCGCTCTACGCCTCGCGAATCTGTGCCTTCGCCCAGGGCATGGATCTCATCCGCCAGGGCTCGGCCGAGCACGGGTGGGGGATCCCCCCGGCCGAGGTGGCGCGGGTCTGGATGGGCGGCTGCATCATCCGCGCCCGGCTCCTCGACCCGATCCGGGTCGCGCTCGAGCATGACCCGGACCTTTCGAACCTGCTGCTCGACGAGGCCCTCGGCCGAGCGGTCGTGGAGGCCCAGCGCGGATGGCGCCGCGCGGTGGCCGCGGCGATCCGCCTCGGGTTGCCCGTGCCGTGCTGGAGCGCGGGTCTGGCCTACTTCGACGCATTCCGCAGCGAACGCCTCCCCCAGAACCTGACCCAGGCCCAGCGGGACTGGTTCGGCGCCCACACGTATCACCTCCTGGATGACCCCGGGGGCACGCCGATCCACACCGACTGGGCGGCCCTGGCGGCGGAGACGGGCGGATGAGCCCGCGCGTGATCCAGGCCCGGACGTCGGTCCGCCCCGGAAAGTTCGAGATGCCCAGGGCGCGCGGCTGCACCTTCGTCATCTTCGGCGCCACCGGCGACCTCACCGAGCGGAAGCTGATGCCGGCCCTCTTCCGGCTGGCCCGGGAGCGGTGCCTCGGAGCCGAGTTCCGCGTCCTCGGCGTGAGCCGAGGCGAGATGTCCGACGGCACGTTCCGCTCGAAGATGCGGGAGGCGGTGAGCGAGCATGTCCGTCAGTTCGAAGCCGGGGTGTGGGACCGCTTCGCCGAGCGCCTCCACTACATGGCCGCCGACCTGAAGGACGGAGACGCCTACCGTGAGCTGGCCCGCCGGCTGGACGACCTCGGGGTCGGCGAGACGGCCACCGGGAACCACCTCTTCTATCTGGCCGTGCCGCCTTCCCTGGCTCCCGACATCGTCCGCGGCCTGGCCGCGGCCGGGCTGACCGAGGAGGGGAAGGGGTTCACGCGGATCGTCGTCGAGAAACCCTTCGGCCGCGACCTCGAGTCGGCGCGTCGGCTGAACGACGAGATCTCGCGCTTCTTCCGCGAGTCGCAGGTGTACCGGATCGATCACTATCTCGGCAAGGAGACCGCCCAGAACATCCTGGCCTTCCGGTTCGGCAACACGATGTTCGAGCCGATCTGGAACCGGAACTACGTCGACCACGTCCAGATCACGGCCGCGGAGACGATCGGCGTGGGGGATCGGGCCGGCTTCTACGACGGCACCGGCGCGCTCCGCGACATGATCGCCAACCATCTGCTCCAGCTCCTCACGCTCACCGCCATGGAGCCCCCCATCGCCTACGATGCACACTCGGTGCGCGAGGAGAAGGTCCAGGTCCTCCGCTCCATCCCGCTCATGGATCCGGCCCTGATCGAGCGGCGGACGGTGCGCGGCCAGTACGGACCGGGAACCGTCGAAGGGAAGGAGGTCCGCGGCTATCGTGACGAGGACGGGGTCCAGGCCGGGTCGACCACCGAGACCTTTGCGGCGATCGAGCTGCGGATCGAGAACTGGCGCTGGGCGGGCGTGCCCTTCTACGTGAGGGCGGGGAAGCGGCTGGGGCGCGACCTCACCGAGGTCGCGGTGATCCTCAAGCCCACGCCCCATACCCTCTTCCAGGCCACCGACGATCGCGTCCCACCCAACGTCATCGTGATCCGGCTCAAGCCCGACGAGGGGATCGACGCCACCTTCAGCGCCAAGATCCCGGGGCAGGGGATGCGGACGTCGCGCGTGCGTCTGGAGTTCGACTACGAAGAGGCGTTCGGTGTCGAGCTCCCGGACGCCTACCGGACGCTCCTGCTGGACGTCATGGAGGGAGATGCGACCCTGTTCACCCGCGGCGACGAGGTGGAGGCCCAGTGGCGGATCATCTCACCGATCCTCGAAGCGTGGAGCGAACAGGAACCTCCTCCGTTCCCCAACTACGCTGCCGGCAGCCAGGGGCCGGAGGCCGCCGCCCGGCTGACCGCGCGGAACGGACACGCGTGGCGCGACATCGTCGCCGCGTCGGAGCACGAGATCCGGGATGCCCGCCAACACGCGGTCCCTTAGCGCCGTCCGTGCGTCTCCGTCCGCTGTAGATCCCCCGCCGTGTCATCACCCGCGGCTACCTGCGTCTACCACGACGCGGAAGAGCTCCGCGACGCGGCCGCGGAGCGGATCGCGGAGATCGGTGAGCGCGCCCTGTCCGGGCGGGGTCGGTTCCGGTGGGTCATGACGGGCGGATCCACCATCGAGCCCGTCTACGAGCGGCTGGCCGCCCCGCCCCTGCGGGACCGGCTCCGGTGGGACCGGGTCGAGGTCTTCTTCACCGACGAGCGGTGCGTCCCGCCCGACCATCCGGACAGCAACTTCGGCATGGCGAGCCGATCGCTGCTGGACCGGGTGCCGATCCCGTGCGAGCGTATCCATCGTATGCGGGGCGAGGATCCGAATCCGGAGCGGGCGGCGATCGAGCACGAGCACCGGCTCCGTGAAGCCCTCGGGATCGGGCGCGGCGAGGCCCCTGATTTCGATCTGGTCCTCCTCGGGATGGGCGCCGATGCCCACGTGGCCTCCCTGTTCCCGGGCGACCCCCAGGGTCTGCTCGAGGATCGGCTGGTCGTCGCGGTCGAGCATCGCGGCGATCCCGCACCGGCGGTGGACCGGCTGTCGATGACCGCGCCGGCGCTGAGCGCCGGCCGGGCGACCCTGTTCGTCGTCGGCGGCGAGCACAAGGCGTCCGCCGTCCACGCCGCCCTCGAGGGGCCGGACGAGCCGGCCCTTGTCCCGGCCCGGCGGGTGGCGCCGCCGGAGCCTCCTCTCTGGCTGCTCGACCGCGCCGCCGCCTCCGGCCTCTCGCGATGAACGGTGGCGGTCCCCTGGTCCTGGCGGGCGACGTGGGAGGAACGAAGGTCAACATCGCGCTCGCGGAAGCGGGACGGGACGGGGTCGAGCTCGTCGCGGAAAGCCGGTACGAGAGCGGCGACCACGGCAGCCTGCAGTCGGTCGTGACGACGTTCCTGGACGCCCACGCGGCCGTGCTGGCGGGACGGGTGGTCGAGCGGGCGTGCTTCGGCGTCGCCGGCCCGGTCGTCGGGGACGAGTCGGTCCTGACCAACCTGCCGTGGGCGGTGGACGCCGACCTGCTCGAGCATGACCTCGGCATCCGCGACATCCAGTTTCTCAACGACCTGGAGGCGACCGCCTACGGGCTGACGGCGCTTCCCGGTGATCGGCTGGCCACGGTCCACGCCGGCCGGCCGCGCGGATCGACCCGCGCGGTGATCGCCGCCGGAACGGGCCTCGGCGCGGCGATCCTGTCCGAGGCGGAGGGCCGTCCCCGTGCGCTCCCGACCGAGGCCGGTCACGTCGACTTCGCGCCTCGCGACGAGGAGGAGGACGCCCTCCTGGCATGGCTGCGCGCCCGCCATGGAAGGGTCAGCGTCGAGCGGGTGGTCTCCGGCCCCGGGCTGGTCGCGGTCTACGAGTTCCTGCGGGACTCGGGGCGGCGGGACGAGCCGGCCTGGCTCACCGACCGGCTCGCCTCCACGGAGGAGAAGGGGACCGCGATCTCGGCGGCGGCCCTGGCCGGGGAGGCCGCCATCTGCGAGGAGGCGCTGGCCCGCTTCGTCTCCGCCTACGGGACGGCTTCGGGCAACCTGGCGTTGTCGTGCCTCTCCCTGGGCGGGGTGTACCTGGGGGGAGGGATCGCCCCGGACATCCTGCCGGCCCTCCGGGGAGGCCGGTTCCGGGCCGCCTTTCTGGACAAGGGCCGGCTGCGGGACATCCTGGCGGACGTCCCCATCCGGGTGATCCTCGAGCCCCGGGCGGCCTTGCTGGGGGCCGCCCAACGGGCCCTCATGGCCCGATTCTTCCGTACCCCCGGTTAGGTCCCTGGCTGGGCGGCGCCTGCCGCGCCGCCCGTTCACGCCCGCGCCCGCCCCCCGTCGAAGCCGGGCCTCTTCGACCCGAATGATGATGACGACGGTCAGCGCGCGCGCGGACGCCCAGATCCTGGTCGTCGACGACGACGCCTCCAACGTGGAGCTGGTGGCCCGGATCCTCGAGCCCGAGGGGTATCGCCACGTGGCCCGCATGACCGATCCGGAGGCGGCCGCCGCCCTCTGCACCGAGCGCCCCCCCGACCTGGTCCTCCTCGACCTCCGGATGCCGGGAATGGACGGCCTGCGGGTGATCGAGACGCTCCGCGAGGGGCTGCCGCCGCAGGACTTTCCGGCCGTCATCGTCCTGACCTCCGACGACAGCCGCCAGGCCAAGCAGCAGGCGCTCGCGCGGGGCGCCTTCGATTTCATCGCCAAGCCGCTCAGTCCCTACGAGGTGCGCCTGCGGGTCGGCAACGCCATCGACCATCGCCTCCTGCAACGGACGCTCGTCCACCAGAACGAGGAGCTCGAGCGGCTGATCGAGGTCCGGAC
>DATEDS010000074.1:0-3926 GCA_035281565.1 Gemmatimonadota bacterium | reverse complement strand
AATCAGGCGGCGCAGGCGTTCGCGAGACGCTCGAGGCGCTGATGCTCCCCGCCCTCGCCAGGACACCCTGCATGGTGGCCTTTTCGGGAGGCCAGGACTCCTCCGCGGTGCTCGCCGTCGCGACCGACGTTGCCCGTCGCGCCGGATTGGAAGATCCGATACCGCTGACATTCCGCTACCCGGATCACCCGCGCACCTGGGAATCCGAATGGCAGGAACTCGTCGTTCGTCATCTCGAGCTCGACGAATGGAAGATCGTCGAATTCAGAGCCGAGTTCGACGTGCTCGGATCGATGGCCCGGGATACCCTTCGCCGCCATGGCCTGTTCTGGCCGCCGAACGCCCATACCAGGATCCCGATGCTCGAGGCGGCCAGGGGGGGCACGCTTCTGAGCGGCAATGGGGGGGACGAGGTGTTCAGCGCCATCGTCAAGCCGAAAAAGTTGACCCGAATGCAGATGCTCCGCTCGATGCCCCCACGCCGCGCCTGTATGACCATCCTCGTCAACGCCCTGCCATTACGGTGGAAGACTCTCATGCAGCACAAGCACGGACTTCGATTCCCCTGGCTGCGCCCCGGTCCCAGGCGGGAGGTCAGGAGGCGTTTCGTCGAGAACGCGGTCCGGCTCCGCCGTGAGGAAAACTACCTCCAGAGCCTGGACCGCAGCCGGTATCTGGAACTGCAGCGGGCGATCCGGGAAGCCCTGACCGGGGACACGGACGTAACCCTCGTCGAACCCTTCTTCGAACCGCGGTTCCTCGCGGCGCTCTCCGCCGCGACGCCGCCGGCCGGATTCCTCAGCCGCAACGCGGCGATGGAGCACTTCTTCGGAGATCTCGTCCCGCAGAAGCTCCTGCAGCGAACCTCGAAGGCCGTCTTCACCGAGTCGTTCTGGGGAGGGGACAGCCGGGGATTCGCGCAGCGGTGGGACGGCGGGGGATTGGACGCCTCTCTCGTCTATCCCGACGTTCTACGGGACCAGTGGCTCCGGCCCAAGCCGGACCTGCGCTCGGCTACCGCGATGCAGGCGGCCTGGCTGTCCTCCGGGGAAGCCGCAGGGAATTCCAACGATTTCCATACCTGATTCCGACCTCCGGTTATTGCAATGGCATTCCGCGATCGGGTAGACTCAAGGCCATGAAGTCACAGACAACGAACCCGGAAGGTGTGGTGATGAACAAGAAGCCCTACGAGGCTCCGAAAGTCTTCGAGTTGGGCACCGTCAAGGAGCTCACGGAGACCACTGGAGTCCCCGACAAGTGCAGCGGAAGCGGCGACACGCACACGCTGCAGGTGCTGAGCCCGAACTACGACGAGGACTGCCCCTCGGGCTAGTCACCCGAACCAGAAGACCAGGCTATGGCATGAGCCGGGGCGAGAGTCCCGGCTCAGCCGTTTCTATGCCCGAAGCGACCTCCCCCGCGTTACCTTGATTCCCACCGCCTGCGGCATTCAGTCGGATCCTGGACCCGAGAGGACATGGCAGCCGAACCACCTCCCGCCCGGTTCACCGTGTACGATTTCAAGGCTCCGGCCGGCCGGCTGAACCAGACTCGACGCATCCCGTCCATGGTGTTCGGGGCCCTGCGGCTCGCCTGGCGCGCCGGCTCCCGTCCCCTGACCCTGGTCGTCGCCCTGCAGCTCCTGAGCGCCGGCCTCATCGGAGTGCAGCTCGTTGTGGGCCGGCGGGTTCTCGACCAGCTGCTGGCCGCGGGGGCCGACGGCGGGACAGGACCGCTGATTCCGGCCCTGGGGCTGCTCGTGGGTGCAGGGGTCCTCCTGGGGGCCTTCGAGGCGCTGGCGGCCCATCAGCAGCGTCTCCTGAGCGAGCTGGTCGCCAACCACACGTACGAGAAGATCATCGACGTCGCCTCCTCGGTCGATCTGGCCTCCTTCGAGGATCCCGAGTTCTACGACCAGCTCCTGCGGGCCCGCACGGCGGCGATTTCCCGGCCGGTCGGCGTCGTAAACAGTCTCACCGCGATCATCATGTCGCTGCTGACTGGCCTCGGTATCGGCGCGGCGGTGATGACGATGCACTGGGCGCTGTTGCCCCTGGTCGCCGCGGCATCGATCCCCGTCCTGATCGCGACCGTGTACAACAGCCGGCAGGCCTATGACTTCGAGTATCAATGGACTCCGCGGGGCAGGGAACGGATATACCTCCTCGAACTCCTCGCCGCGAAGGATCCCGCCAAGGAAGTCCGCGTGTTCGACGCCTCTTCCTTCCTGCGGCGTCGATTCGACGACTTGACCCGCGAGCGCATGGGGCGCCTGCGCGAGTTTCTCCGCCAGCGGCTCAAGGTGGCGATGGCCGGCACGATGGGCGGGGCGTTGGGAGCGGCGATCGCCCTCGGGGCGCTGGTGTGGCTCGTCGTGACGGGACGGATCGACGTCGCGACCGCCGTGACGGCCGGCGTGGCGATGCAGCTCCTGATCGCCCGCTTCGCCGCGTTGACCCGAGGCCTCGGCACCCTGGTCGAGGCGGGAATGTTCCTCGACGACTACCGGGCGTTCCTTTCCCGCGAAGTGCAGCCCGAGCCCTTTGCGGTGAGCGATGGGCGGCGTTCCCGGGACAGCGTCGAACGCTTCGAGAGTCTCCAGGTCGAGCGGCTCTCCTTCCGGTACCCGAAGACCGATGCGCTCGTCCTGGACGACGTCTCCCTCGAAGTCGGCCCCGGAGAGGTGGTCGCGCTGGTCGGCGAGAACGGTTCCGGGAAGACGACGCTCGTCAAGCTGATCTGTCAGCTCTACCGCCCCCAGTCAGGCAGGGTCCTGTGGAACGGGCTCGACGCGTCGGAGCTCGATCCCTCGATTCTCCGCTCGGACGTTACCGTGCTCTTTCAGGACTTCCTCCACTACCACCTCACTGCGGCGGAGAACATCGAGATGGGCAGGGTCGACCGGCCGCATGGATCCGAGGAGATCATCGAGGCGGCCCGGCATGCGAGCGCGCACGAGTTCATCGCGCGACTGCCGCAGGGCTACGATACCCGCCTCGGCCGCCAGTTCTACGGAGGTCATGAGCTCTCGGTCGGGCAGTGGCAGCGCCTCGCGCTGGCGCGAGCGTTCTTCCGCGGCGGCAGCTTTCTCATCCTCGACGAGCCGACCGCGGCCCTGGACCCGCGGGCCGAATCCGAGCTCTTCTCGCAGATGCGGGCACTCAGCGAGGGCCGGTCGGTGCTGCTCGTGTCCCACCGCTTCTCGAGCGTCCGTACCGCGAACCGGATCTACGTGCTCCATGCCGGGAGGGTGGTCGAATCAGGCAGCCACGAGCAGCTCATGGACCTGAGCGGGATGTACGCAGAGCTCTTCACGCTGCAGGCGGCCGCGTACCTGGGAGAAACCGTCCCGACTCCCCGGCCCGTCACGGGATGACCCCCTCCCGAGGCGCCTACGGCTTCCGGCTCTCGTATCCGGAAGCCCCCGAACCTCCTCCCAATCTGATCGAGGTCGACGAACAGTCGCCCGTGGTGACCGTGACCTGGCGGCACGCATCGACCGTTCAGGACATCGAAGAGGTGACGGACGACCGGGTGACCTACGGCTTTCGCGGCGCCACCACCTACTACGTCGAGCGCGAACCGCCCCTGGTGCGGTTCGACGTACCGTCTCTTCCCCCGTTCGGCGCGTTCGTCCATCCCCTGCTCACGATCGGGATCTCGGTGCTTGCCCGCTGGCGGGGAGACGTCACGCTTCACGCCGGGGCATTCGCGACGGGCTCCGGCGCTTGGGGGTTCTTCGGAGCAAGAGAAGCAGGAAAGAGCTCGATGCTCGCCTCGCTGGGGGAGCGGGGCTACCCGATCGTCGCGGACGATCTGCTCGCCATCCAGGACGGACTCGTGTGGGCGGGGCCGAGCTGCGTCGATCTTCGACCCGACACGGCGGCGCGATTTCCGAATGCCAGCTACATGGGGATCGTAGG
>DATEDS010000073.1:0-2150 GCA_035281565.1 Gemmatimonadota bacterium | reverse complement strand
GGAACGTATCGGACGCGCACGGTATCGGGCCGGGACTCGACGATGATCCGCTCCTCGGGAAGCGGAACGTATCGGACGCGCACGGTATCGGGCCGGGACTCGACGATGATCCGCTCCTCGGGAAGCCAGACCGTCTCCTTTCCCGTCTCGGCCATCGTGGTGCCGTAGAATCGACCGGCCATGACGGTGAGCCGTCCCCCGATCACGGCGCTCGGCTTCAGCGTGACGTCGCTGTCGATCGCGAGCACGTCTCCCTCGACGCGCCCCTCGAGAAGGATCGAACCCCCGAGCTGGAGGATCGAGCCCGGACGCGTCTCCTCCCTCGCCACCACCGTCGCGCCGGTCTCGAGCTCGGTCCCCGGGCCGGCCAGAGACCGCTCGACGATCTGGCGGGTCACGAACGGGATCCGTGGATCGACCTCGACCACCGGCAGCTGGGCGGCTGCGCTGCCCGCCAGGAGGAGCACGGCCAGCGGCCCCGCCAGCGCCTGAACGCGCGACGGCTCACGCACGTGGGTGGTGCCTCCGGTGCTCGGCCCGGAGATAGGGCGGATCGACATGGGTGTAGATCTGGGTCGTGGTGATGTCGGCGTGACCCAGCAGCTCCTGAACGGCCCGCAGGTCCGCCCCGCGGTCGAGGAGATGGGTCGCGCACGTATGCCGGAAGGTGTGCGGGGTGACCCGCTTCGGGATGCCCGCCTTGTCGACGTAGAACCTGACGATCTTCCAGGCGCCCATGCGGGAAAGCGGCCGCCCGCGGAAGTTCAGGAACAGGATTCCCTCGGACCGCCCCTTGGCGAGCGCGGGGCGCTCGCGTTCGACGTACTCGAGCACCGCCTCGACCGCCTTTCGCCCGATCGGCACGATCCGCACCTTGTCGCCCTTGGGACCGATCCGCTCCGCCTTCAGGCTGCCGTCACGGCGCCTCACCTCGCGGCGCGCGGGCACGAGACGGACCGACCGTCCCCGCCAGTCGCAGTCGTCCACGCGCACCGCGATCAGCTCCGAGATCCGGACCCCGGTCCCGTACAGGAACTCGAGGAGCGCCCGGTCCCGCATCGGGTACGGCTCGGACCCGCTGACCGCGTCCAGCACCCGACCGACCTCCTCGACGGAGAGGATCTCCGGCAACCGTCGCCGGCGGCGCGGGGGTTCGACGGCCTCGGTCGGGTCGGTCTCGGCCAGCCCCTCCGCGACCAGGAACCGGTGGTACCCTCTCAGCGACGTGAGCCGCCGCGACTGCGTGGACGGCCGGAGGCCCTCGGCATGGAGACGCTCGAGCCAGGCGCGGACCGTTCCGCGATCCCGGGCGTCCCGACCCTCGCCCCCGGCGAACGCGAGATACCGCTGGATGTCCGAGCGATACGCCTCGATCGTCCTCGGAGCCAGCCCGCGCTCCACGACCAGGTACTCGGTGAACCGCTCGAGCTCCTCGCTCATGCCGGATCGAGACCGCGCAGGAAGGGGTTCGACGTCCGCTCCCGGCCGATCGTGGTCTCCCCCATGTGCCCCGGAAAGACACGCGTCCGGTCGGGCAGGACGAGCAGCCGGTCCCGGATGCCGGCCAGCAGGGTCTCGAGCGAGCCGCCCGGAAAGTCGGTCCGGCCGATCGACCCCTGGAAGAGAGCGTCCCCGGTGAACACGATCCCGTCGTCGACGAAGTGGTAGCAGACGCTGCCCGGCGCGTGGCCCGGCGTGTGATGGACGTCCACCGGGCGGCCCAGGAGATCCAGCCGGTCGCCGTCGCGAGCCGGGAGCGTCGGCACGTCGGCGGTGACCGGGACGCCGGCGAAGGCCGAGAGGTTCTCCTCCGCGCTGACCAGCATCGCGCGGGCATCGGGGTGCAGGTACACCGGCGCACCGGTCGCGGCGACGACCTCGGGGAGGGCCGCGATGTGGTCGCCGTGGGCGTGCGTCTGGAGGATGGCCGCCAGCTCGAGGCCGCGCCGGCGGAGCTCCTGGAGGAGGCGTCCCGCCTCCGCCCCCGCGTCGACGAGGACCGCGGGGCCGGGGGCCGCCTCCCAGACCAGGTACGCGTTGGCCTGGAACGGCCCGACAGGGAGCCGCTCGACGTTCAGCACCTCACGAATCTAGGGGCGGCTGTCGCACGTCGCCGCCGTCCGGCGCCGGAGGGCGCGGGCCGCGGTCCC
>DATEDS010000072.1:0-3160 GCA_035281565.1 Gemmatimonadota bacterium | reverse complement strand
ATCCGGACGAGGTCGCCGCCTACCGCGCCGGCAAGGAAGGATTGGTCGGTTTCTTCGTCGGCCAGGTCATGCGCCGCACGCGCGGCAAGGCCAACCCGCAGCTCGTCAACGAGCTTCTGCGGTCGCGTCTGGCCGGGGGGTGAAGGCCGACCAGAAGTCCTCCTGGACGGTCACCGGCAGATCGATCGCCGGCCACGCCGGATCGGGGAAGAACGCCGCCGCCATCGTCTCCATCTCCTCGGCCGGGATCGGGCGCGTGGCCACGACCCGCGCCGCTTCTTCTACGGAGATCGAAGAGATCGGCGCCCCGACCAGTTCCCGGCGGGCCTCGCGGCGGGCTGTCCGAAACGATTGCCGGCGGAGCCTCCGGGCCAGGGCCAGGCGCTCGTTGCCGGTTGGATCCAGCTGCTGCGAGAGACTGGCCGATCCCAGCCGCAGCATGTCCTGGACGTAGGCGATCGTGAGCCGGGTCAGCCGCTCGATCCGCTCGTCCGACAGGTCCCACCGCGAGCGGTCCGCCATCCGCACCCACAGGGTGTGCCACCGCTCCTGGTTCGAGAGGTGGATGATCTGCTGATAGATGCGCTTGTTGGTCGCGAACGAGAAGAACGCCCGCGTGACGACGCGCTCGAGGAGCTCGTCCTCGTCGGCGTGCTCGCCGACGACGATGTCCCGCGCCAGGCGCAGGTATTCCTCCCCCAGCGCGGCGTCGAACCGGTATTCCCAGTAGGTGTGCCCGAGCCGGGTGGCGTGGGGCGTGGCGGCGAGCTGGCGGGGCACGAAGACGTTGTGCGCGATCGTGTCCGCCGCGAGGTGGCTCAGGTAGCCGAGCGCGAACGACTTGCGGGCCGGGTCTTCGGCCGATGCCAGGATCTCGTAGCCGATCTTCCAGTTGTGGCAGTGACGGCTGTATTCCACGTAGCGCTGGGCGAGCGCGATGTCGGCCGAGAGGCTGCCGTACATATACTGCCGCGGATACGCCTGCAGGAGCTCCCGCACCAGTACGGGCAGCACCCCCAGATTCTCCAGGATCGCGGTCCCGATGAAGGCGTGCGTGGGCGGACCCCAGGCCCAGGCCGCGGCAGGTGTTCCAAGCAGGAGCCCGAGCGCCAGTCCGGCGATGACGAGGAGGGAGATCAGCGGAACAGGCCCCGCTTGCGGTTGTGGATCCGCTTCTCGATCCCCTTCATCTCCTCGGCCGCGGTCTCGCGGATCGAGCGGACCCCGTCCTCGACGGCGGCCGCGATCTCGGTCCTGAGGTCGGCGATCCGTTCCTCCGCATCCTCGCGCCACGCGCCCCCGGTCTCCCGCACCGAGCCGGCGGCCCTTTCGAACTGCTTGCCGGCGTCCTTCTTCAGTCGCTTGCCGCGCTTCCGGACGTCCTTGCGCAGGTCGTCTCCCGCCTTGGGTGCCAGGAACAGCGCCACCCCGGCCCCGAACAGGGCGCCCAGGAGAAACGCGGCCGTGAAATCGAACGATCCCATGTCTCGCTGGCTCATGATGGTCCTCCCATCCTCTTCGATTCCCGATGCCGCCGCCGGCGGCGTCTTACCAGTATCGCGACAGGAAGCGCTTGGCGCCCGACAGCGTCGCGACCGATTTGAGGAGCGGCTTCTGGACCTCGTCCTGGACGACCTCGACGAGGGCGGCCAGGTCGTCGATCCGTTGGCTGACCCGGTCCACCGACGACCCCACCCGGTTCACCTCGCGCTTCGCCGTCGACGTCATTTCCTGCACGTCGTCGGCGACGCTCTGGGCGCGGAACAGGATCGGGTCGACCTTGACCCGGACCTCGTCCAGGGTGCCCTTCATCTGCCGCGCCGATCGCTTGACGTCCAGCGCCACCGGTATCCCGACGAAGACAAGGACGAGCGTCAGGACGAGGAAGAAAGCGGCGATGATCCAGAGCGCGATCGTGTTCCAGAGCGCGTAGTCCATGACACCCTTCCGGCTGGAGACCCGGTGTTCCGGCGCTCGCTCGCCAGGCGGCGGAGGCCGCTCCCGAGAACGCTCAAGTATACACGCGACGCGCCGGGACGACTGTAAGACTTCCGGGGCCACAGGGCCTGCGCGTGCCCTTCAATCATGGTCGAAAGTAGCCGATCGAGCAAAGGCGCGCCCGCGACATCGAACCCGAGACCGGGCGGGACCCTGATTGCCGCGGGCCGGGCGGTCGGGTATGGTAGAGTCTCATGGAACTCGACCGCCTGACCGAGCGGCTCCAGCAGGCGCTCGTCGCCGCCCAGGACGGAGCGCGGCAGAACGGCAATCCCGAAATCACGACCGAGCACCTGGCCCAGGCCCTCCTGCGGCAGGAGGGGGGACTGCTGCCGAACCTGCTCGGTCGGCTCGGCGTGGACGTCTCCTCGACGACCCGCCGGGTCGAGGACGCGGTCGGGCGGCTGGCCCGGGTCTCGGGCGGCGCCGAGCCCAGGATCGGGCGCGAGGCGACCCGGCTCCTCGACCGCGCGGAGAAGGAGCGGGACGGGCTCCAGGACGAGTACACCTCCATCGAGCACGTCCTCCTGGCGTGGGTCGAGACCGGCATCGGAGCGCTCGGCCAGATCCTCCGGACGGCCGGCGTGGCGCGAGACGGCGTCCTGGGCATCCTGCGGGACGTTCGGGGCGCCCAGCGGGTCACCGACCCCAACCCCGAGGACAAGTACGAGGCGCTGGAGCGGTACGGGCGTGACCTGGTCGATCTCGCCCGGCGCGGCAAGCTGGATCCCGTGATCGGCCGGGACGAGGAGATCCGGCGCACGGTCCAGGTGCTGTCGCGGCGGACCAAGAACAACCCGGTCCTGATCGGCGAGCCGGGGGTGGGCAAGACCGCGATCGTCGAAGGGCTCGCCCAGCGTATCGTGGCCGGCGACGTGCCCGAGAGCCTCCAGGAGAAGCGCCTGATCCAGCTCGACGTCGGGGCGATGGTGGCAGGCGCCAAGTACCGCGGCGAGTTCGAGGAGCGATTCAAGGCCGTCCTCAAGGAGATCACCCAGTCCGAAGGCGAGATCGTCACGTTCATCGACGAGCTCCACACGCTGGTCGGCGCCGGCGGCGCCGAGGGCGCGGTCGACGCCTCGAATATGATCAAGCCGCCGCTGGCGCGCGGCGAGTTGCGGATGATCGGGGCCACCACGCTCGATGAGTATCGCAAGCACAT
>DATEDS010000071.1:0-2592 GCA_035281565.1 Gemmatimonadota bacterium | reverse complement strand
GTGACGGCCGGCACCCCGGTCGCGATGGGCTGGAAGTGGTCGCCCCAGGCGGCGGGCACCTATCAGCTCGTCTGCGAGGCCAACCCCGACAAGACGTTCACCGAAGCCACGCATTCGAACAACCTGGGGAAAGCGCTGTTCCCCGTCGCGCTCGCGATCTCGCCCGAAGCCGTGAGCGAAGCGGGTCCCGCCCTGAACCCCTCCGACAGGGGGGAGAAGGAGGCCGACGACAAGTCCCTTCTTCTCTGCCCCGAGTGCTTCAACCCGCAGCCCGAGCCACCCATCGAAGGCGAGAAGGAGCCCGATCCGCCCGGCGATCCCAGGTGGAGCAGGGGCCATGAGCTCCGTTCCGGCAAGGCGGCGCAGGAGGACTTCGAGTTCGAGGCGCCTCCGGAGCCGGTGGCGCGGGCGCTCGCCGCGAGGGCTCCCGGGGGGCGGCCCGCGGCCGAGTCGGCAGGGCTCCTCGAGCAGCTGACCGCCCGGTACGCCCCCCGCGTGGACGCCGAGAACGCCCGCATCCAGGCGCTCGCGACCGGTCCGCGGCAGGCGGGGCTGATGGATGGCGCCGATGCAGTGGCCAGCGCGGACCCCGACGACTACGCCCTCGGACTCGATCCCTGCGGAGACCCGCAGGCGACGCTGGAGGTGCAGGCGGTTCAGGCGTCGCCGCCCCTCGACCCGGGAGAGTGGGTCCTCGTTCAGGGTTGCGGCCTCGGGACCCAGCCCGGGAAGCTCCGTCTGGCGGGGGACTTCCCGGGCGGCCACCTCGACCTGGACATCAAGAGCTGGGCTGCCACGCAGGTGAGCGCCCAGCTCCCGCTCGTGACCGGGGTCGGCGACATGCCGGCCGCGCGTCTTCAGCTGCTCAGGAAGGACGGCAAGTTCAGCAACCTCCTCGACGTCGGCGGTTTCCGGGCCACCCGCGAGGTCAGGCTCATCCATCCGACGGACGTGATCGTCACCTGCGGTGCTTCCTGGGGGACCGATGACTGCACGCTCGGCCAGAGTCACCCCCTGTCCGAGTCGCAATTCTTCGGCGGGGCGAGCTTCGCCGCCAAGCACGGCGTACAGACCGCTCCCAAGGACTGCGACGACAGCGCCCTCCACTGCCTGGGTAGATGGTGGGAGGAGGCCGACCTGGCTGCCGTCCATCTGGCCAACGGATGGACCTTGGCCGGCTACGCGTGGTGGTGGAACCCGCTCGCGGGGTGGAGCTACGTCAATGCGCCATCCGGCTTTCAGATGGGCTCCAGCTCCGCCACCATCGCGATGAACTGGGGCCTGGGGCTGAACGCGGGCAAGGGTCCCACCCAAAGCGAGGTCCGCTACCGCGTCGATCTCTACGCGGTCGGACCGAAGGGAGTGCCGTACAAATGAGACGTCCCGAGTACTATGGGCCGCTATGTCAAGAGGAGGCCCGGATGGCCGCCCGCACCCATACCCGCACCCGGGCCTCGAGGACGGCGTCTCCGCTCGCGGCCAGACGGGCCGCGAGGGCGTCCGGGTCCTGATCCGCCAGCTCGCGGACCGACTCGACCCCCACCGTGCGCAGCTGCTCTGCGTTCGCCGCGCCGATCCCGCGCAGTGTGATGAGCCGCGCCTCGTCGATCCAGGCCCGCGTCCGTTCGGGGGGAACCCCGATCCGGTCCGACAGCTCGCCCGGCTCCGCGTCCGCGAGGTCGAACACGTCCAGGCCGTGCGCTCGGAGCTCAACCACCGGCGGCCCGTCCAGATCCCGCAGCTGCGGCGTGGTCGAGGAGATCGTCTCGATCTCCATCGCGCGGAGGACCAGGACCGAGAACACGGTCGCGAGCGCACCGGGAAAGACGGTCCAGGTCGATCGTGTAAGCGGTCTCGCCCCGGACTCCGCGCGCGGGCCACCGGCTTTCCCGGGATCGGCGGCCACGCCCGCCACGACGAGCGCCTGATAGGCCGACCATCCTTCCAGCGCGAGGAACGGGAAGCCGAAGAACCCGAGGAGCGGCATCTCGAAGAGCTTGAGCTCCTCGAGGCCCGGCACCGTGTAGATCCACTTGCCTCGCGCCTGGAAGTTGAAGAGCTCCCAGAGGAGCCCGATCGCCATCCCGCCGACGACGAGCCGGATCGGGCGCCGGAAGCGGCCCGTCTCGAGATCCCGGATGAGGGAGCGCCGGGGCTGGCGGCGGTAGACCCACGGATCGGCGATCAGGGTCACCGCGACCCAGACGAGCGGGAAGAAGATCCCGGGCCAGGCGAGGGGGAGGAGGACGCAGACCAGGCCCAGGGCCTGGAGGGCGACGAGGGCGCGGGCATCGAGGCGCCGCGCGCCCCCGGGCGCTGCGGCGGGGGGCCGCCGCTCCGGACCGTGAGCGTCCGGAACGTCCCGCCACGGCCCGTAGGCGCGCAGAGTACGCTCGGACAGGAAGATCGCCGGGAGCACGGTGGCGAAGGAGAGCGTGATCCCGCTCCAGCGCGCGACAGGGTCGTTCGGCACGAACACGTAGTACCAGTTTGTCAGGCGGAAGTTGAGGAGCTCGAAGAGGAGCCAGAACGGGATCGACCAGGCGAAGAGGGAGAGCGCCCGGGCGGGCCGCTCGAGGAGGAAGAAGCGGC
>DATEDS010000070.1:0-7837 GCA_035281565.1 Gemmatimonadota bacterium | reverse complement strand
CACGATCGCGCCGCCGCCCCGGCTGTCGTCCCACGCCTCGGGAGCCCGGATCCGGCGGATCGCCTCCTGGTCCTCGCGGTCGGCGGGCCGGAGGGCGGGGTCGGCGAACGCCATGGTGCTCCGGCTCTGGGCCTCGGGGATTCCCAGACGGCCGTTGGGCGAGGCGCCGTCCAGGTCGGGGTCCGCCTGCATCTCCGGCAGGACCTCCTCGACCGTGGTCTCCTCGGGGAGCCCCAGCAGGTAGACCCGCTGGGACTCGATCACCTCGAGGGTCTCGGTCCCGTAGCGCGCGTGGATGGTCGCGATGTCGACCCCGGGGGCGAGCCGCGCCAGCACCTCCGCCGGCACGAAGCTGCCGGGAGGCGGAGGACCGGGCCCCGGACCCGGCTCGGGATCGGGCCCGCTCGGCGGGCTCACCTCGCCGCAGCCGGCGAGGATCAGGGCGAGGAACGTCCAGAACCGCGCATGGTCCATCGAATTCACCTTCCCGCGCCCGCCGCGGAGGATTCTCGGGGCGCACGGCCCGACAGGTAGAACGCGGCCCACTCGTGGGGCGGCCGGCCCTCGCCGATCAGCTCGCGCATCGTGCCGCGCACGGCTTCCCGCGGCGGCTCGCCGCCCCCCAGCCGGGCGTAGAACCGGTCCATGAACCGGGCCGCGGCCGTGTCCTCGACCGGCCACAGGCTCGCCACGAGCGCCCGCACCCCCGCATACTGGAAGCCCCGCGCCAGCCCCATCAGCTCGTCCCCCTCGAGGACGCCGGGGCGGCCCGTCTGGCAGCCGCTCAGGACGGCCAGGTCGGCGTCCAGCTCGAGGTCGAAGAGGTCGTAGAACGTGAGCCGTCCGTCGGCCAGCTCGATCGACGAGAGGAGCGGGTCGTCGCCGCGGAACTCGGCGTGGGCGGCCAGGTGGAGGACCGGGGCGCCGGCCCCGTGGCGGCGGAGAGCGGCCCGGGTGGCGCCCTCGCCGGTCAGGACGAGCGGGTCCCCGAGGTGTGAGCGGACGGCCGCGATCTCGCGGCCGATCCCGGAGAGCCCCGCCACCTCGAAGCCGAGGACGAGCGGCCGCGCCCGGGGGCGGGCCGGCCGCGGGCCTCCCCTCCGGTCCAGGGCGATCAGGGCCCGCGCGCTCGGCACGGTCGAGATCGCGCGCCGCTCGACCAGGTGCCGCCGCCCGTCCCAGAGCGCGTGGAAGGGCAGGTAGAAGAGGGGTCCCGACGGAACGACGACGACGGCCGGCGGATCGACGAGGAAGGCTTCGACCGGCGCCCAGACGAGCGCGTGGAGACGCCCCAGGGCGTGGAGCGCCCCTGTCCGGAGGGCGTCCGCGTGCGCCTCCAGGTATCCGGCGCCGAGGGCGACCTTCCCGGCCTGGAAGATCCACGCGTCCAGGGCCTCCTCGACCTCGCCCCGGGCGGCGATCGAGGGGACCCACTTGAGCCCCGAGCGGTCGACCACGAACGCGTGGAGGGCGCCCTGGAGGAAGGCGTACGAGACGAGCGCCTCGCCGGGCGCCAGGACCTCGCGGAGAAGGGCCAGGGTATCGCGCAGATCCTCCCGCCGCTCGCTCGGCCCCCGGCGAGGGCCACGATCCAGTTGGATCTTCCGGTGGGTCGTCGCCAGCTCGGCCTCGCGGCGGGCGATCTCCTCCCGGATCGGATCGGCCGCCGCCCGCGACGCCTCCTCCCGCTCGATCTCGTTCAACCGCCGGTGGAGATGGTTGAGCTCCTCGATCCGCCGCTTCAGGCCACGGTCGGCGGTCGGATGCCGGCGCTCCGCGTCCGGATCGTCTCCCGGCTCCGCGATCCCGGTCAGCCGATCCCCCAGGATCCGGGCCCGGGCCGACTCCAGGACCTCGAACGCGGCCTCGGCATCGGCGCGATCGTCCTCGCCGAAGAGAAGGGTGACCGCCAGGGACTCGTAGAGCGCCACCTTGTCGCGGGCGAAGGCCGCCTGGAGCTCGTCGGGGACGATCCGCGCCCGGAGCCGGTCGGCGTCGGCGATCGCCGACCGGAGATGGCGCCGGCGGGGACCGGCGTTCTGCGCGAGCTCGGCGAGGAGCGCGTGGGCCCGCCACCCGACCCCGGGCGACGGCGTCCGCCCCAGGATCTCGAGCGCCGCCAGCGCCTGCCCGCGGGCGAAGGCGTGCCGCCCCATGGCGGCCAGCGCGCGGCCCGCCACCACCCGGGCGTAGGCGCTCTTGGCCGAGAGGGCATGCGCCTCGAAGGCGTCGATCGCGGTCCGCGCCGCCGCGAGCGCCCGCTCGGGGTCCCCCCGGCGGAGGGCGAGCTCGGCGCGATAGAGCGTGGTGAGGGCGGCCAGGACCTCGTTCCCGTCCCGGCGGAACCCCTCCTCGGCCTCGTCCAGCCGCGCCTCGGCCTCCTTCCACCGCTTCATGTGGAGCGCCCCCAGCCCGATCCAGAGGGCGGCCTTGACCGACTCCTGGGCGAGCCCCAGGCCTTCCAGCTCCTGCCGCGCCTCGCCGGCCCGCTCCCGAGCCTCCTCCCACGCGTTCAGCGAGAGCAGGAGCTCGGCCTCGTCCAGCGTGCAGAGGGCGGCGTGGCGCTCGTCGCCGAGCTCCCGGACGAGATCCCGGACCCGGTCCAGCTCCCGCAGCCCCTCGCTGTACCGCCCCGCCAGGAAGGCCAGGTAGGCCAGCTGGTAGCGGCACTGGCTCTCCCGAAGCCGCTCGCCCCTGGCGCGGTAGTGACGGAGGGCGCGGCGGTAGCCGGCCCTGGCCGCGGCCAGCTCGCTCCGCTCGGCGAACACGTTGGCGCGGTTGAACTCGACCACCGCCGCCGCATCGCGGTCACCGGCCTCGCGGAAGGCCCGCAGCGCCCGCCCGTAGGCGTCCAGGCTCTCGGCGTCGCGGCCCAGGCGGTGATGGACGTTCCCGACGTTGGCGTCGACCTGAGCGGCCAGGACGGGCTCGCCGTGGGCTAGGAAGGTCGCCCGCGCCTCCTCCCCCGCCGCCAGGGCCTCGTCGTAGCGCCCCAAGTGCATGAGGGGATCGATCATGGAGCGCAGGACCCGCGCCCGCTCGACTTCGTCCCGGAGCTCCCGGTGTAGCCGCTCGGCCTCCTCGTAGTGGCCGAGGACGTCCCGCTGCCGTCCGGCGGCCAGCGCGGCCAGCGCCAGCGCCCGATGGGCCATGGCCCGGCTCTCGAGGTCGCCGGCCCGCTCGGACACCAGCCACGCGCACTCGGCCAGCTCGCGGGCCGCCCGGGCGTCCGTCATGGCCAGCGCCTGGACCCGGTCCTTGAGCTCCCGGGCGAGCCGCGGCGTGGCGAGGGCGGGGTCGTCGGCCAGTCGCGCCAGCAGCTCGGCGCGCGATCCGACCCCGGTTCGCGCGTCGGCGGGGGTTCGGACCCCGTCCCCCGTCACGGCTCCCCGAGCTCGACCGTGACCTGGGCGATCCGGACCGCCCGGTGGACCGACAGGGAGAGGAGATCCAGGCCGTAGACGCCCGGCGGGACGTGCGTGAAGATGAAGAGCCCGGCCGCGTCGGCCGAGGCCCGGGCGACGGCCCGCCGCTGGCTCCACAGCATCGCGATCGTGTCGTCGGGCGGCGGCCGGTCGTCGAAGAGGACCTGGCCCACCAGCCTCAGGTTCTCGCCGTCGTCCGGGTCCGGCGAGATCTCGAGATCCAGGTGCCCGCCATCCAGCTCGTACAGCATCCGGTTGCCGGTCCCCGCCCCCCGGACCCCGGCCAGGGCCGGCCGGGAGAAGGCCCCCTCGATGAGCCGGGCCATCGACCAGGCCGGCTTCGCGTCGAGGCGCGGCCGGGGCTCCGACCGGGGGAGCTCCCGCGCCCGCTCGATCAGGCTTCCGGGCGTCTCGACCGGCGGGCCTTCCTCGATCGCGTCCAGGAGCTTCCGGGCCCAGCGCTCGGTGTCGGTGCAGGTCTCGCAGTCGGCGATGTGGGCCTGGAGCTCGCCCAACTCGCGGTCCGGACCCGTCTCCAGGACGAGGTCCAGGATCCGTTCCAGGGTCGGATGGTCGTTCATGGTCTCTCCCGTGCGTCCCATCTCCACGAAGGTTTCGGGGCCCCGAGCGGCGCGTGCCCGCGCCCCGCACGAACCCCCGTGTCTTCGTCGGGTCGGGCGTCGGGGCCCGACCAGAAAGAGGCGTCCCGCGACCGCGAAATACGCGAGCGGCGTGCCACCGGGCTCAGAAGCCGAGCTCCTCGAGCCGGGCCCTGAGCTTCTCCAGGCACCGGCCCCGGGTCGGCCCCAGGCTCCCGAGCGGCATCCCGAGCCGCTCGGCGACGACGTCGTAGGCCGGCGCGGGGGTCTCCCAGAAGAGCATGGTCAAGAGCGTCCGGCACCGCTCCTCCAGCCCCTCGACCGCGTGCTGGACCATGGCCGCCCGCTCGGCCCGCTCCAGGGTCTCGTCCGCCATGGGGAATCCCCCCGGGAGCGCGCCGCCCTCCGGGTCGGCCGCCATCCGGCTCGCCTGCTCCCGGTCCCGGGCCCGCTTCCGCGCGACCCGCCACGCCTCCCGCCGCGCGATCGTCGCGATCCAGCCGGGAAAAGCCTCCGGATCGGAAAGGAGGTCCAGGTTCCGCCACACGATCGTGAACACCTCCTGGAAGGCGTCGGCGACCTCGTCGTCCGAGAGCCCGGCCCGGGACGCGAGCGCGTAGACCAGGTTGGCGTAGCGGCGGACGAGCTCGCCCCAGGCGGACTCGTCGTCGTCCAGGCAGCGACGGATCAGCTCGTCATCGGGGCGCCGCGCCATCCCTCAGCGGACGATCCGGAAGTTGAACATCGGGCTCCCGAGGACGCCCATCAGGCGCACCCACAGGGGGAGGATCATCTCGGTCCCGCGGGCGGCCTCGATCCCGCCCAGGTCGACGATGCTGTCGTGGCTCCACCCGAACCAGTCGTGGAGGTGGCGCGTGACCTGGGCCTTGGCGGCCGGGTCGTCGCCGCAGACGAAGAGCGCGTGGTCGCCCCGGGCCACCCGCTCGGGCGCCACCATGACGCTCGCGTTCACGGTGTTCAAGGTCTTCACGACCTTCGCGTCCGGGAAGGCGCGCTGGACCTGCTCGCCGAGCGAGTCCGTGTTGCAGACGGTCAGGGTGGGCGGCATCCCCTTCGAGAAGTCGAGCGGGTTGGCGACGTCGATCAGGATCTTGCCGTTCAGGTTGGCTTTGCCCGCGGCCTCGAGGGCCTTCAGGCTGGCCGTGCCGGCGGTCGCGTTGATGACGACCTCGCCATGCCTGGCGGCGTCCTCGAAGGTGGCGACTCTCGCGTTCCTGCCCGCCTTCTCGAGCCACTCCGCGAGCGAGTCGCCGTAGCCCCGCTTCTCGTCCAGGTTCTTCGGGTCGCGGGTGCCGAGGACGACCTGGTGGCCTCGTTCGGCCAGCTTGCCGCCCAGGGTCTGGCCGACGACGCCCGAGCCGATGATGCCGATCTTCATGGCTGCGCTCCTTCCGGTTGCGCCAAAAGCCCTTCCTTAACACGAGCTTAATCCCGCTCTAACGGGCCCGGGTAGGATCCGGTGTGGAGGAGGCGGACATGACGATACGAATGGCTCTCCGGGGAGCGGCGGCGCTGGTGGTCGCCCTGGCATGGTCCGGCGTCGCTCTGGCTCAGGTCCGGAACCCGGGCGAGGTCGCCAGGACCCTCGGGGTCGGGCCGCCCGAGCTGACCTGCACGATCGCCGTCTCCAACGATCCGTCCGGGACGACGAGCATCCCGCCGGGGCGGACGATCGCCATGGGATCCTCGCTCTGGGTTCACTTCACGGTGGTCAACCAGGGGCTGGCGCCCGCCAGCGGGTTCGTCTCTCTGGTCAGGGTCGAGAAGACGGTGACCTACCCCGGCACCCTCGTGCACGAGGAGAACCCCACCCAGACGCCGCTGACCCTCGGAGTAGGTCAATCGACCACGCTGCCAGCGATCCGGGTCGATCTGGATCCGGGCCTCGACAACGACATTCGTGCCCGCATGTTCGTGGACCACGGCAACGCGGTCGACGAGTCCGACGAAGGGAACAACTGGTGCAACCGGGACTTCACGGCCCAGGGAGCGGCTCTCTCGAAGCCGAAGCAGCAGCTCGCGTCGCAGGCCCAGCAGGCGCCCGCTCCGCCGGCGGCGACGAATCACGCCCAGCCGGTGATCAAGCCCGGCGCGGAGCCGGGCGCGGAACCGGCGGCGGACGCGCTCGAGATGCAGGCCGCGGCCAAGGCGCTCGTCACGCCCAAGATGCCCGACCTCTGGTGCACGGTGTACGGCTCGAAGAACGAGGACGGGACGGGTGCGATCCCCAACGGCGCCTCGGTAACGGTCGAGGCGTTCGGGAATCAACCCCCGCCGGTCTACCTGCAGGTCACCGTTCGGAACTCGGGGCAGGTCCAGGCGGGCGGCGTCCTCGTCAAGGTGACGGTCGAGAGGAACGGGCAGAAGGTCGACGAGCCCACCAAGACGCTGATCGTCGGTCCGGGGCTCTCCTACCGGTGGCCGATTCTGGTGGGGCTGACCGGTACCGGGCTGGCCCCCCTGCTGGGCGGGACGAACCAGATCAAGGCGAGTGTCGTGAGCGATGGGGCGAACAGCGTGTCGGAGGCGAACGAGGCCAACAACCAGTGTGCGACCCAGTTCACGGCCGAATGGAGCAAGGAGGTTCCGTGCCCGCTCTGCGGCCTCGGAGATTCGTGATCGCCCGCTAGATCCCCAGGAACCGATCGATCGCCCCCGTCAGCTCCCGGCACTCCTCGACCGTGTGATCCCCCATGTGACCGATCCGGAAGGTCCAGTCGCGGAGCTTGGCGTAGCCGTTCGAGAGGATCCAGTCGGCGCTCTCGGCGAGGTGCCGGTTCAGGGCCCCGACGTCGATCCCGCGCGTGTTGACGACCGCGGTGACCGAGTCCGAGCGGTACCCCTCGGGCGCCAGGATGCCGAAGCGGTCCAGGGCCCAGGCCCGGACGTGGTCGGCCATCGCCCGGTGGCGCGCGAACCGGGCTGCGAGCCCCTCGGCGAGGATCCGGTCGAGCTGGACGTCCAGCGCATAGAGGAGCGTGACGGCGGGCGTGGCCGGGGTCTGCCACCGCTCCAGGTACTTCTCGAAGACGAGGAAGTCGAAGTACCACCCCCGGCCGGGAATCCCACGGGCACGTTCGAGCGCGCGGTCGCTGACCGCGGCGAAGGCGAGGCCGGGCGGGAGCGCCAGGCACTTCTGACCGCCCGTCAGGCAGACGTCCAGCTGCCAGCGGTCGACCGGCACGTCGATCCCGCCCAGGGACGACACCGCGTCGACCAGGAGCAGGATCGGCTCGCCACCCTTCTCCTCCCGAGCGCGGACGGCCTCGACGATCTCCCCGACCGGGCTCGTGACGCCGGTCGAGGTCTCGTTGTGGACGACCGTGACCGCGTCGAAGGGGCGGCCGTTCGTGGCCGCCTTGTCGAGCGCCTCGTCGACGTGGTCGGCCGTGATCGGCTCCCCCCACTCGACTTCCAGCCGCGCATGGGCCTTCCCGTTCGCCTCGACGACCTCGGCCCAGCGCTGGCTGAAGGCGCCGTTCACGCAGCAGAGGGCGTGGTCGCGGATGCAGGAGCGTGCGGCGGCCTCGAAGAGACCGGTCGCCGAGGAGGTGGAGACGTAGACGCGGTGCTCCGTCTGGAAGACCTGCCGGAGCCGTGTCTGGATCGACTCGAGGAGCTCGGAGATCTCCGGACCCCGGTGGCCGATCAGGCGTCGGGTCTGGGCCTCCAGGACTTCGTCGGCCACGGCGGTCGGACCGGGCAGGAATAGACGCGGGGGCTGTCGGGTCATGAGCGCCTTCGACCTCGGTGACCGGGCGGGTTAGCTCGGGAAGTGAAGCCGTTGCCGCA
>DATEDS010000069.1:0-7787 GCA_035281565.1 Gemmatimonadota bacterium | reverse complement strand
ACCATCTTCGCCGCGGCGCTCGAGGGCGGCCAGCGTCGCCGGCCAATCGCTGGCTCTGGACGTCGGTTCCAGGCCGGCCAGGCGGCGCCGGAGAGCGGCCGGCTCCCCGGTCCACCAGCCGACGATCCCGTCCGCCACGGCCGCCAGCGCCACCCGGTCACCGGGCCCGGCCAGGGCGAGGATCGAATCCGCCCGCGCGCGGACCGCCCTCCACGCGGACCGGCCCCCCTCGCGCTGCGCGACGCTGGCCGAGACGTCCACCGCGACCACGAGCCGGGTCGGCCGGTGGGCAGCCGGTCCGCCCCGACCGGGAGCCGTCGGACGGGCGGCGGCGAGGACCAGGAAGGCGATCGCCAGCACCCGCAGAAGGACCTGGCGCCGGCTTCGCGCCGTCCTGGGGGCGGGGCGGCGCTCGGCCTCGTCGAAGAGGTGCAGGGAGCTGAACGGCCGGGGCTCTCCCCGGCGGCGCCCCAGGCGGGCGAACAGAAAGGGCAGGAGCGCCACCGGAAGGGCGAGCAGCGCGAGCGGCTCCAGGAACCCGGTCACCGGCCCCCTTCCTCCCTCAGGCAGAAAGGGCGCTCCAGGGTGGTAATCAAGGACTTACGGTCGCAGACCCGCGGCCCGGGCCGGGTGCGCCCGGCGCCCTTCCAGGTACCGCCCCAGCGCGACCCCCACCGGCTCCGCGGTCGACAACGGCACGTAGTCGAACCCGCGGTCGTGGGCCTGGGTCCGGTACACCCGCTCGAGCCGGGCGAGCGCCTCCCGGTACCCTTCCGCGAGCTCCGAGGGCGGGGTCCGGAGTACCCGGCCGGTCTCGGCGTCGACCACCGCCCCGCCCTCCAGGAGCCCCGCCAGCGAGCGCTCCGCCGGGTCGAGGACGTGGAGGACGACCACCTCGTGCTTCCGGTGCCGGAAATACCGCAGGCCGGGCAGGAACCGCTCGGTCGGTCCGAGGAGATCCGAGATCACGACCAGGACGCCGCGCCTGGGCAGCCGCTCGGCGAGCTCCCGGAAGGGAGCATCCGGCCACGTCTCCCCCGAAGGCTCCAGACTCGTCAGGGCTTCCATCAGGACGACCCGCTGGTTCGCCCCGCCCCGCGGCGGGCGGAACACGCGCAGGCCGCCGGCGAAGGCGGCCAGCCCGACCGCGTCCCGCTGGTCGAGCAGGAGGTGACCGAGAGCGGCGGCCAGCAGCCGGGCGTAATCGAACTTCGAGACCGGTCCCTCGCCCCTCCACCCCATCGAGGCGCTGGCGTCCAGGACGAGGACCGCCCGAAGGTTCGTTTCCTCTTCGCTCTCCCGGACGTAGTAGCGGTCGCTGCGGCCGAAGACCTTCCAGTCGATCCGCCTCAGGTCGTCCCCCGGCACGTACGGCCGGTGCTCGGCGAACTCCAGCGAACCGCCCCGTCCCGGGCTCCGGTGCCGGCCCGCCAGGAACCCCTCGACGACGAGCCGCGCCACGAAATCCAGGGATCCCAGCCGGAGGAGCTCCGCGGGGGAGATGAGCGCGGCCGAAGGCCGGGGACCGGTCCGGGCGCTCAACCGCCTCCGCGGTCGACCTCCGCCACGAGCGCCGCGACCACCTCGTCCACCGAGATCCGAGCCGCTTCGGCCTCGTAGTTGGTGACCACCCGATGCCGGAGGACCGGTCCCGAGAGGGTCCGGACGTCCCCCAGGTCGGGAGCCGACCGTCCCTGGAGCAGCGCCCGCGCCTTGGCGCCCAGGACCAGGTACTGTCCGGCCCGGGGGCCGGCGCCCCACGCCACGTAGCGCCGGACGACCTCGGGCGCCCGCGGATGGGAGGGCCGGCTTCGGCGCGCCAGCTCGACCGCGTACGACATCACCGCGTCGCTCGCCGGCACACGCCGCACGAGATCCTGGAACGCGAGGAGCTCGGCCCGGGACACGACCGGCTCCACGGCGGCGGCCGGCTCGACGGTCGTCGAGCGGACGATCTCGATCTCCTCGGCCCGCTCCGGATACCCGATCTCGAGCGCGAACATGAACCGGTCGAGCTGGGCCTCGGGCAGCGGGTAGGTGCCCTCCTGCTCGATCGGGTTCTGGGTGGCGAGGACGAAGAACGGATCCTCGAGCGGGTGGGTGGCACCGCCGGTCGTCACCTCGTGCTCCTGCATCGCCTGGAGCAGCGCCGCCTGCGTCTTGGGCGGGGTCCGGTTGATCTCGTCGGCCAGCAGAACGTGGGCGAACACCGGTCCGGGCAGGAAGCGGAGGCGTCGGCGGCCCGTCTCCGGATCCTCCTCGATGACCTCGGTACCGGTGATGTCGCTCGGCATGAGGTCGGGCGTGAACTGGATCCGGCCGAACCGGCAGTCCAGGGCCCGGGCCAGGGTCTGGACGAGGAGCGTCTTGGCGAGCCCGGGCACGCCGATCAGGAGCGCATGGCCGCGCGCCAGGAGCGCGACCAGCATGAGCTCGCGCACCCCCTGTTGCCCGACGATCGTCCGGCCGATCGCGCGGTCGAGCTCCTCGCGCGCCGCCAGCAGCCGGCCGGCGGTGTCGACGTCGGGCTCCGGTGCCTCGCGCTCGAGACGCGGATGCGCCTCCATCACGTCCTCCTCGCCACCCAGATCATCTCCTGACCGTTCTCGGCGAACGGGCCCCGGTCCCAGTCCCCGTACAGGGCCTCGACCTCATAACCCGCGCGGGTCAGCAGGTGTTCAATCTCGAAGCGGTGGAAGTAGCGCAGCATGACGGGCTCGAACTCCCGCTCCACCACGCCGTCAGGCGTCCGCCGCTCGTAGATGAAGGTGAGCGTGAGCCGCTGCTCGAGCGGGGAGAAGCGGGCCGTGTACCGCTCCCGGAGCCGGGCGCCATCCGCCTCGTAGCCTCGCCCGGTGTCGCGGACGGGCACGGGGGCGCCTTCGTCGGCCAACAGCTCGACGCGCGGATCGAGCACGTTGAAGACGAGCCTCCCCCGCGGCCGGAGGGCGGCCCTGATCGAGGCCAGCGCGGCCAGCTGGTCGGGCACCGTTAGGAGCGACTGAAAGACCCGGAAGGGAAGAAACGCCTGGCCGAACGGCCGACGGAAGGCGAACCGACGCAGGTCCCCCCGAACGAAGGCGCAGCGGGCGGCGACCTCGAGCCGCGAGGCGCGCCGCTTGGCCTCGGCGATCTCGAGCATGGGGGCGCTCCGATCGAGGCCCACCGCCCGGACGCCCGCTTCGGCGATCGGGAGCGTGACCCTTCCCGTGCCGCATCCCGCCTCCAGCACCGGACCGGCCTCCCGTCCCGCCTCCTCGACGTAGAAACGGACATCGTCGACCTGGTCCGCCAGGAGCCGGTCGTAGCGCGCCGCAACGGCCGGATCGCAGTACCGGTCGCCGTCGTCCCGGGCCCGATCCTCCATGGGGCCCAAGATAGCCGGACGCCGCCGGTTCCGTCCGGCCTCAGCCCGGGAGGTCCTCCGCACGGCAGAAGGGGACTTCGTCCCGCTGGCCGGCGTCCAGGATCGCGCACGACTCGCGCCGGCATCGCTGGGCGATCTCCCGCACCCGCCAGCGACCCTCGCGGGCGGTGATCTCGCCGGCCTCGACCGCCTCGATGACCCGCGCCACCCGCCCGCGGCACTCGGCCTTGAGGGCGCGCAGCCGGCGCACCTGCTCGTCGGTGAGGCCGAGGTCCGGGCGGTCGGCCCCGAAGCGCCCCTGGATCAGCCGCTCGATCTGCTCCTCGGTCAGAAACCCGGAGAGGGCCTCGATCACGCGGACGTGGATCTCCTCGATCAGCTCCCGCGCCCCCGCGCGGTCGATCTCGCCGGCCCGGAGACGGGCCAGGACCCCGCGGATCTCCTCGGCCGCCGAGCGGAGGATCTCCCGGATCGCCGCCCGGTCGGCGTCGCTCAGGTCGTCCAGGAAGGCGGCGTCGGCGATCTCGCCGGCCGAGATGATCTCGAGACCGGTCCCGGCGTCCCGGTCGGGTGCGGTGGCGGGGGCTTCGCCGTCGCTGCAGGCGGCCGTCAGGACGACGGCCAGCGCGAGTCCCATTCGTCGCATCGTGGAATCCTCCGGGTTCGAGCCCTCCCGGCGGAGGCCGGACGGTCCTCCGCGGCCTGACGGGGTTGGGACGCGGCGGGTCGGGGAGCCGTTAACGGGCCGCCCGGGCCGGCTCGGCTTCCAGGCCCGATTGACGCCCCGCCGGGGCCTTGTTACATTTTTCACAAGCTAGCCGATCTCCCTGTGGGAGGGCCACTTTGAGACCCTCTGAGCCGCCTTCCGAACGCCAGCGCGTGCTCCGCGAGGTCGGGCGCTTCACGGGGTTCGGCCTGGCGTGGGCGCTCTCGGTCCTGTTCTTTCTCCTGATCGGCTACTGGCTCGACCGGCGGCTCGGCACGCTCCCCTGGCTCACGATCGTGGGGGCGTTCGTCGGCGCGGCGGGCGGGTTCATCAGCCTGGTCCGCGGCGTCACCGCCGCGGGGCGGGCCTCGGACGACGAGGGCGCTCCTTGATCGACGGCAGGTTCCTGGCGGGGCTCCTGGCCCTGGCCGTCCTGGGCTGCCTGGCGGCATGGCCGCTCGTCGATCACCTGGAGGGCGGCCCGTCCGGGCTCGTGGCCGGGGTCGCGTTCTCGGTCCTGAGCGTCGGCCTCGGGCACCACTGGATCCGCTGGAGCGCCCGGCGCGCCCCGGGCCGGTTCGTAGGTGCGGTCATGGGAGCCTTTGCGGCGCGTGTCGTGGCCCTGGTCGCCTTTGCGCTGGGGCTCGCCTTCGGAACCGGCGTCGACCTGGCGGTGGCGCTCCTGACGGTCGTGGCGTCGCACCTGACCCTGGGCGCCCTCGAGCTCGTCTACCTCAAGCGGACGGATGCACTCGGATGATCCAGCACGCGGAGCCGGCCGACACGCTCGCCCACGGCGCCCAGGGTCACGCCGCTCAAGGTCCCGTGGACGTCGTCCATCACCTGGCCGACGCCTATCAGATCGACCTCCAGCCCTTCACGACGATCCACCTGCCGCGGCTGGAGCTGCTCGGTCTCGACGTCTCGATCACCAAGTACACCGTCTATATGTGGATCGCGGCGCTCCTCCTGCTCGTGATCTTCCTGCCCATGGCGCGGCGGCGGGAGCGCGTCCCCAGCGGGATCTTCAACCTGTTCGAGGCGCTGTTCGTCTACGTCCGCGACGAGATCGTCTACGCGACCCTCGGTCGCGAGGAGGGACGCCCCTACGTGCCGTTCATCGCCACGCTGTTCTTCTTCGTCCTGTTCATGAACCTGCTCGGGCTCGTCCCGTACGGCGCGACCGCGACCGGGAACCTGGCCGTGACCGGGGTCCTGGCGCTGTTCTCGCTGATCGCGATCGAGGTGAGCGGCGTCGTGGCCAACGGTCCCGTCCGGTACGCGCGCTCGCTGATGCCCGAGGGCGTGCCGATGCTGCTGGCGCCGGTCATGATCCCGATCGAGCTCATCGGCCACCTCGCCAAGCCGTTCGCGCTCATGATCCGTCTGTTCGCCAACATGACCGCCGGCCACGTCGTCATCCTGAGCCTTCTCGGGCTCATCTTCGTCATCCAGTCCTACTTCGTGGTGCCGGTGTCGATCGGCTTCGCGGTCTTCATCTACGTGCTCGAGATCCTGATCGCCTTCATCCAGGCGTACATCTTCGCGATGTTGACCACCGTGTTCGTACAGCTCGTCCGCCACCCACACTGAACCAAGGAGAGGGACATGCCTGAGATTCATCTCGGACTCGGTTGGCTCGGCGCCGGCTTGGGGGCCGGCCTGGCGCTGATCGGCGCCGGCCTGGGGATCGGCCGTCTCGCCGGCCCGGCCATGGAGGGGATCGCCCGCCAGCCCGAGGCGGGCGGCGAGATCCGCACGACGATGATCATCGCCGCCGCGCTGATCGAGGGCGTCGCGCTGTTCGCGCTCGTGATCTGCATCCTGATGGCCCTCAGGACGGCCTAGGCCGCCGGAGACCGATCATGGAGCTGCTGCAGCCCGAGCCCGGCCTGATCGTCTGGACGGTGGTCACGTTCGCGGTCCTGCTGGGGGTCCTCTGGAAGTTCGCGTGGAATCCTCTGCTGGGCGCCCTCGAGGCGCGCGAGGAAGCGATCAAGCGGACGATCGACGACGCCGAGCGCCTCCAGGCCGAGGCCCAGAAGGCGCTCGAGGAGCACAAGGCCCGGCTGGCCGAGGCCCGGGCCGAGGGGAACCGCGTCCTCGACGAGGCGCGGCAGGCCGGCGACCGGCTCAAGGCCGAGATCATGGAGAAGGCACGCGCCGAAGCCGGCAAGGTCGTCGAGCGCGCGCACCGCCAGCTCGAGCTCGAGACCGAGAAGGCGCTCCAGACCGTGCGCCATCGGGCCGCCGACCTGGCCCTCCAGGCCGCCGAGCGGGTGCTCGGGCGGAGCCTGACCGACGCCGACCACCGGCGGCTGGCCGAAGAGGCGATCGCGGAGATCGCGGAGCGGACCTGATGGCCGAGGCCAGGGTCGGCACGGTGGCCCGGGTCTACGCCGAGGCCCTGCTCCGGGCCGCCGAGCGGGGGGGTGCGATCGACGAGGTCTCGGAGGGGCTCGGACGGGTGGTCCGGGCGATCGACGAGTCGGATCCGTTCCGCCGTTTCCTGGCCGGCCCCCAGATCGCCGCGGACGACAAGCGGACGGTGGTGCGCTCGGCGTTCGAGAACCGCGTCCACCCGCTCGTCATGCGGTTCCTGGAAGTGTTGATCGAGCGCCGGCGGGAGTCGCTGGTGGGCGAGGTCCACCGGGCATGGCGCGCGCTCCTGGACGCCCGCGCCAATCGCCGCTCGGCGACCGTGACGACCGCGGTTCCCGCCGACCCCGGAATCGTGGACGCCATCCGGCGGGCCCTCGGGCAGGCCACCGGCCAGGAGATCGCGCTCGAGGAGCGCGTCGACCCTTCGCTCCTGGGCGGGGTGGTCGTCCGGACCGGCGACCTGATCATGGACGCCAGCCTGAGGAGCCGGCTCGACGCGCTGAGGGGTCGCCTGAGGGCGGCCGTGGCCGCCGGATCGACCGGCGCCGCACGATGAACCCGATCTCAGAGATCGAGGGAGAGAAGACAGCATGACGGAGCCCCGCATCCAGCCCGACGAGATCACCTCCGTCCTCGAGCAGGCGCTCGCCCGCTACGAGCCCGCGCTCGACGTCGAGGAGGTGGGGACCGTCCTCGAGGTCGGGGACGGGATCGCCCGCGTGTACGGCCTCTCCGGCGCCATGTCCGGGGAGATGCTCGACTTCGGCAACGACCTCTACGGCCTCGCCCTGAACCTCGAGGAGGACGTGATCGGCGCCGTCATCCTGGGCGAGGACGTCGAGATCGGCGAGGGCGACGAGGTCCGGCGGACCGGGCGGCTGCTCGAGGTCCCGGTCGGCGAGGCCCTGCTCGGCCGGGTCGTGAACCCGGTGGGCCAGCCGCTCGACGGCAGGGGACCGATCACGACCGACCGCGCACGCCCGATCGAGTTCCACGCGCCCGGCATCGTCGATCGGCAGCCGGTCAAGGAACCGCTCCAGACGGGTTTGAAGGCGGTCGACTCGATGATCCCGATCGGCCGCGGCCAGCGGGAGCTCATCATCGGCGACCGGGGCACGGGGAAGTCGGCGATCGCGATCGACACGATCATCAACCAGAAGGGCGGCGACGTGGTCTGCGTGTACGTCGCGATCGGCCAGAAGGCGTCGACGGTGGCCGCGGTGGTCGAGCGGCTGGAGGCCGAGGGCGCCATGGACTACACGATCGTGGTGAGCGCCCCGGCCTCGACGCCGGCTCCGCTGCAGTACATCGCCCCGTATGCGGGATGCGCGA
>DATEDS010000068.1:0-3113 GCA_035281565.1 Gemmatimonadota bacterium | reverse complement strand
GGAAGCAACTCGTCGTGAGCCGCGACGATTCGGAGGAGACAGGCACGTCGGCCACGCGCGAGGCCGTGGTCGCGTTCGGCCTGGCCGTGCTCGCGGCCATCGCGGTCAAGCTCCCAGAGCTGTTCGGGCTACGGCTGGGGGAAGACGACGGCTTCTACGCCCGCAACGCGAGCCTGTTCGTCTTCCCCCTCCTCGCGGGGTTCTTCGTCTGGAAGCGCCGCGCGGGCCCGGCCACCCAACGCTGGCTGGCGGCGGGATTCGTCGCGGGCGCCGTCTTCGCGAACATCTATCCATTCGATCCCGAGGGGTCGACCGAGATCCTGACGGCGATGCACCTCCCGATCGCGCTGTGGCTGGTCGTCGGCGTAGCCTACGCCGGAGGCCGGTGGGGCGAACCCGAGGTCCGCATGGACTTCATCCGCTTCTCGGGCGAGCTCTTCATCTACTATGTGCTGATCGCGCTGGGGGGCGGCGTGCTCATGGGCCTCATGGCGCAGCTGTTCCGAGCGATCGGCATCGACATCGAGCCCTTCTTCGAGCGCTGGATGCTGCCCTGCTGCGCGCTGGGTGCCGTGGTGATCTCCTCCTGGCTCGTGGAGGCGAAGCAGAGCGTGATCGAGAACATGGCGCCCGTCCTGACCAAGCTATTCACGCCGCTGTTCACGATCCTCCTGATCGTCTATCTGGGGACGATGACGCTGACGGGGCGCATGATCGAATTCAACCGCGACCTCCTGATCGCGTTCGACCTGCTGCTGGCGGTCGTCCTGGGTCTGCTTCTGTACTCGATCTCCGCCCGCGACCCGAGAGCGCCGAAGAGCGTGTTCGACGTGCTGTCGGTCGTGCTCGTAGTGAGCGCGCTCTTGGTCGACGCGCTGGCGCTGTGGACGATGGCGGCGCGGATCTCGGAGCTCGGCTTCACCCCCAACCGCGTGGCCGCGTTGGGCGAGAACGTGATCCTGCTCGTCAACCTGGCGTGGTCCACCGTGCTCTACGTCCGCTTCCTGCGCGGGGGGACACCGTTCACGGCGCTCGAGCGCTGGCAGACGAATTACCTGCCCGTGTACGGGGTGTGGGCGGCGATCGTGGTGACCGTCTTTCCGCCGCTGTTCGGATACATCTGACCGATGGTTCGGCGCTGTGAGGGAGGAGAATAACCGGCTAGCTCGAGTCGGTGGACACAGCTTCGTCGATGCGCGCGGGGCCGCCCCCAGCCGCGGTCCCATCCTCGCTCCCGGCACCCGCGCCCCGTGCCTCCAGATGTGCCTTCACCCCCTCGATCACGTGGTGGGTGCTCAAGGGCAGCCCGCCGTAGTACCGGACGGAGGCCAGGCGGTCGGCCGGAACACCGGTCTCGAGTAGAAGCAGCGACCGGAGCTGGGCATCGCGGTTCTGCTCGACCACGAAGTTCACGTCGTGGGCTTCGAGGAACTCGCGCACGGAAGGGTCGAAGGGGAAGCCTCGCACCCTCAGGAAGTCGAGCGAGAGCCCCTCCTCGGCGAGGCGGTCAACGGCCTCGAGCACCGCGGCGCGGGGGCTACCGATCGTGACGATCCCGAGCCGCGATCCCACTGGGCCCTTCGACTTCCTGGCAGCCGCACGCGCCTTCCGGCCGGCGGCCTTGGCGGCCGTGCCGTCGCTGCCCGTGTCACCGCCCGAGCCTCTCTCCGCCCACCTGACCTCCGGCTCCGGCACGGCCTTGGCCGCCCCCGCGATCTTTCGCGCCAGACGCTCCATCACCTCGACGTACTCGGCCGAATCCTCGGTGTACGTGCCGAACTGGGTGTGGCCCGACCCGCGCGCGAAGTACGAGCCCTTGGGATGCGAGCCCGGCAGCGTCCGCGCGGCGATCCCGTCGCCGTCCGCATCCACGTAGCGGAAATACTTCCCAATCCTCTCCAGCTCGTCGGGCCCGAGTACCTTCCCCCGATCGGGGCGGTAGTCGTCGTCCCACTCGAGGGTCGGGCACATCCAGTCGTTCATCCCGATGTCCAGGTCCGAGACGACGAACACGGGGGTCTGGAACCGCTCGGCCAGATCGAAGGCCTGGACCGCCATCCGGAAGCACTCCTCGGGATTCGCCGGAAAAAGCGCAATGTGCTTGGTGTCGCCGTGCGAGGCGTACACGATCAGGAGGAGATCTCCCTGCTGGGTCCGGGTCGGCATCCCTGTCGAGGGGCCGGTCCGCTGGATGTCGAAGAGGACGATCGGGACCTCGACGTAGTAGGCGAGCCCGATGAATTCGCTCATCAGCGAGATCCCGGGGCCGGCCGTCGGCGTGAACGCGCGGGCTCCGGCCCAGCCGGCGCCGATCACGACCCCCGCCGCCGCGAGCTCGTCCTCGGCCTGGACGATGCAGAAGCGCTTCTTCCCGGTCTCCGGGTCCACCCGGAAGCGCTCGCAGAAGGCGCTGAAAGCGTCCATCAGCGACGTGGCCGGCGTAATCGGGTACCACGCACCCACGGTGGCCCCGGCGTAGACACAGCCCAGTGCCGCCGCCGTATTGCCGTCGATCAGGATGTGGCCGGCGGTCGCGTCCATCCGCTCGAGCCGAATGGGCAGCGGGCACTCGTAGTGGTCGCGGGCGTAGTCGTAGCCCAGCCGGATGGCCGTGTGGTTCGAGTCCAGGAGCGCCTTCTTGCGGCTGAACTTCTCCTCGAGCATCCCCTGGACCACGTCCATGTCGATGTCGAGAAAGGCCGCCAGCGCGCCCACGTAGGTGATGTTCTTCATGAGGACCCGCTCGCGATCACCCTGGAAGGCCTCCACGCACATCCGGCCGAGGGGGACCTCGAGGAGGGTCACGTCGTCTCGCCGGAGCGAGTCGTCCATGGGCCAGGTGGAGTCGTAGAGGAGCCAGCCCCCGGGGCGTACCTCGGCGATGTCGCGCGCATAGGTCTCGGGATTCATCGCTACGAGGAGGTCGAAGTGCGGGGTCCGCGCCGTGTAGCCCTTCCGGCTCGCGCGAACCTCGTACCACGTCGGGAGACCCTGGATGTTGGATGGGAACACGTTCTTCCCGGTGACCGGGACCCCCATCCGGAAGATGGCCTGCATGATGAGCCCGTTGGCGCTCGCCGATCCGGTCCCGTTCACGGTGGCGATCTTGAACG
>DATEDS010000067.1:0-2691 GCA_035281565.1 Gemmatimonadota bacterium | reverse complement strand
CGGCCCCACCTGGCCCAGCAGGTAGTCGAAGTACAGCGGGATCTGATAGCGCAGGAAATCGACCGACCTGGGCAGCATGGGACGGACGTCATACTGCTTACGGGCGAGGACGGCGAGGAGCTCGCGCCAGGTCTCCGGATTCGCCTCGTTGATGGCCGGGTCGAGGCCTGCGCGAATCTTCAGGAACAGGATGACCGACGCGCCGGCCACGAACAGGAGCGCCGACCACCCGAAAAAGGGCAGGGCACCGGTCCTCGACATCCACCACAGGCCGGCCCCCAGGACCGCGAGCCCGATCACCAGCATGCCCCCGTTCACGATCGACTCCCCGGCCAGGATTCCATCCACCGAGAAGCCCCGCATCACGGTCAGGTAGAGTCCCGCGGCGCCGACCAGGAGGCTCAGGACGTAGTCCCGATACCGCTCCCACACGGTCACCACCGCGAACACGACCACGGCGGGCATCACCAGCAGCGCCATGAGGTGGTTGCCGATCGACAGTCCCATCAGGAAGACGACCAGCAGGAGCAGATTCCAGTCCTTTCCCTCCTCCAGGTGGTCGGCCCAGTAGAAGACCAGGAACGTGACCAGCGCGATGGTCGCGAGGGCGACGGAATAGACCTCGGTTTCGGTCGAGTTGGACCACTGGGTCTGTCCCCAGGCGCCGACCAGGACCGCAGCCAGCGCGCCGGCGTTGACGAGCGGCGCGGGCATGGCCCACCCCATTGCGCGGTCGATCCGGCCGAGGACGGAGGCCAGCACGAGGAAGTAGAAGAAGCATCCCACCGACGACACGAGCGCGCTCATCACGTTCATCTTGACCGCGAACGAGACCCCGAGCGGCAACATGCCGAACACGTGACCGATGAGGACGAACAACGGCGTCCCCGGCGGGTGGGGAATCCCGAGGATGTAGGCGGCGGTGATGAACTCGCCGGCGTCCCAGAACGTGAGGGTCGGCGACAAAGTCAGCAGATAGGACGTGAACACCACCCCGAACGCGATGGTGGCGTAGATGAGCCGTTCGCGGCTGAGGATCCGCATCGGCTTGGCTTCCTCCGGCTGTTCGGCTGGGATCGATCGCTGGACGTCGGAATCCGTGAAGCTAGACCCGGGCTCCGAACCGAGCAAGCGAGACCCCCTGCGTCAGGTTCTCCAGCCTCTCGGTCAGCTCCTCCGGCGACAGGCTCCTCTCGAGCCGCCCGCCCACCGCGAGCGAGATCTGACCCGTCTCTTCGCTCACCACCACGACCGCCGCATCGGTTTCTTCGGAGAGCCCTATGGCGGCGCGATGTCGGGTTCCGATCGAGGGGTCGTAGACGGGGAACTGGGTCAGCGGAAGGATGCACGCGGCGGCCACGATGTTGTCCCCCTCGATGATCACCGCCCCGTCGTGGAGCGGGGTGTAGGGGGCGAAGATGGTCCCCAGGAGCTCCGCCGAAACCGCGGCCCGGAGCTGCTTGCCGCTCTCGACGTACTCCATGAGCCCGACCTCGCGCTGGATGGCGATGATGGCCCCGCGCTTCTCCTTGCTGAGCTGCGCCGCGGCCTTGACGACCTCGGTGATGACCGGGCTCTCCTCCATCTTGGCCAGGAACCGCAGCCAGGGCGTCCGTCCGATCCGGGCCAGCGCGGATCGAAGCTCCGGCTGGAAGACGATCAGGATGGCGATCACCCACACGAGCTGGCCGGCCTGGAAGATCGCGTTCAGCGCTTCGAGCCGGAGGAGCTGGGTAAGATAGGCCGCGAACACCAGGATCACGAAGCCGAGCATCATCTGGAGCGCCCGCGTGCCCTGCACCAGCATGAAGACCTTGTAGACGATGAACGTCACGACCGCGACGTCGATGAGGTCGAGGATCCCGGGCTTCAGGAAGACCATGCGTGACCAGTGCTCGATCATCCGCCCCCTTCCTCCGCTCCTTCCTCTTTCGCCTCGCGCCACCGCGCCAGCACCGCCAGGGCGCGCCGGTGCGGAGCCACGTCGTGAACGCGCAGAATCGCCGCCCCGCCGAGGGCGGCGAGGATTCCCGCCGCAATCGACTCGGGCAGCCGCTCGCCCGGTTCCCGTTCTCGTTCGGGATCCAGGAACGTCTTCCGCGAGTGGCCGACCAGGACGGGGTAGCCGATCCCGCTCAGCCGCTCGAGGCCCGCCAGCAGGCGGTAGCTGTCGCGAACGGTCTTCCCGAACCCGATGCCGGGATCGAGGACGATGGCTTCCCGGGCCACGCCGGCCTCGCGAGCCCGGTCGGCGGCCTCCCGCAGGGTCGCGCCGATCTCGCCCAGCAGGTCGTCGTAGCGCGGATCGTCCTGCATGGTGCGGGGCTCGCCGCGCATGTGCATGAGGACGAGTCCGACTCCGCTGGCGGCCGCCAGCTCGGCCAGCCCGGGATCGAAGCGCAGGGCGCTGACGTCGTTCAGGACGTGCGCCCCGGCCGCTACGGCCTCCCGCGCCACCTCGAGCTTGGTCGTGTCGACCGAGATCGGAACACCGGAGCTGGCGACCAGCCCGGTGACCACGGGCAACACGCGGTCGAGCTCCTCGGCCGGGTCGACGGGCACGGCGCCGGGCCGTGTCGATTCGCCGCCGACGTCCAGCAGGTCGGCCCCCGCTTCGACCATTTCGAGGCCGTGCCGCACCGCCTCCGACGGACTCCGATGGAGACCGCCGTCGGAGAAGCTGTCCGGCGT
>DATEDS010000066.1:0-8094 GCA_035281565.1 Gemmatimonadota bacterium | reverse complement strand
GACGCCGACTACTACCACCGCACGGTCGAGCGGGACCGGGAGAAGGTCGACGTCTGAGGCGGGGCCGGACGCCGTCCGTCGCGTCTTCTCGGGCGCGCCATGGGAGCCGGCCTACGGCTATTGCCGCGCCGTCCGCGAGGGTGACCGGATCTGGGTCTCGGGGACGGCCGCGGTGGGCGGCGACGGGGAGGTCGTCGGCCCCGGCGACCTGCACGCCCAGACGAAGCGCTGCCTCGAGATCGTGGCGGAGGCCCTGTCGAAGCTGGGGGCGGGTCTCGCCGACGTCCGCCGGACCCGTGTCTTCGTGACCGACATCACCCGCTGGGAGGAGGTCGCCCGGGCTCATCGCGAGGCCTTCGGGGCGAGCCCACCGGCCGCCACGATGGTCGAGGTCTCGCGGCTGATCGATCCCGACATGCTGGTCGAGGTCGAAGTCGACGCCACCGTCTCCCGCTGATGTCCGACCGCGTCACCTTCCCGGGCGCCTCGGGGAGCGCGCTGGCGGCCCGGATCGAGCGCCCCGCCGACGAGCCGGTCGCGTGGGCGCTCTTCGCCCACTGCTTCACCTGCTCGAAGGACCTGCGGGCGGCCCGCGAGATCACGCGGACCCTGGCCGATCATGGGATCGCGGTCCTCCGCTTCGACTTTACCGGCCTCGGCGAGAGCGAGGGCGATTTCGCCGACACCGACTTCTCGTCCAACGTCGAGGACCTGGTCGCGGCCGCCGACTGGCTCCGGGCGGAGCACGGCCCGCCGCGGCTCCTGGTCGGCCACAGCCTGGGCGGCGCGGCGGTGCTGGTGGCGGCGGGACTGATCGTGGAGACGGCGGCCGTCGCCACGATCGGCGCCCCGGCCGGGACCGAGCACCTCCGCGGGGCCCTCCTCCGGGAGGCGCCCGAGCTCGAGGGGACGGAGGAGGCCCGGATCGAGCTGGCCGGCCGCCCCTTCCGGATCAAGCGGCGGCTCCTGGAGGACCTGGCCGACCAGAACCTGGAGGCCGCGATCGCGGGGCTCGGAAAGCCGCTCCTCGTCCTCCACGCCCCCGACGACGAGATCGTCCCGGTCGAGGACGGACGGCGGATCTTCGGGATCGCCAAAGACCCGAAGGCGTTCGTCTCGCTGGACGGCGCCGATCACCTGCTGACCGACGCCGGGGACGCGGTCTTCGCGGGCGAGATCCTGGCCGCGTGGGCGGATCGGTACGTGGCGGACGGAGAGCGCCCGCGGGGACGGGTCGGCGTCGAGCCGGCCGCTCATCGGGGCGAGGTCGTGCTCCTCGGCCGCCGCGGCTATGCGGTCGAGATCCTGACCTACGGGCACCGCCTCGTCGCCGACGAGCCCGAGGAGAAGGGCGGGACCGACCGCGGGCCCAGCCCGTACGACCTCCTCCTGGCCGCGCTCGGCGCCTGCAAGGCGATCACGGTCCGGATGTACGCGGACCGGAAGGGGTGGCCCCTCCTCCGCACGATCTACCGGCTCGACCACGACCGGATCCACGCCGAGGACTGCGCCGACTGCGAGACCAAGGAGGGCCGGATCGACGAGATCCGGGCCGAGCTCCAGTTCGTCGGCCCGCTGTCGGAGGGCCAGCGGGAGCGGCTCCTCGAGATCGCCGACAAGTGCCCCGTCCACCGGACCCTGACCGGCGAGGTCAAGATCCGGAGCCGGTTGAAGGAGGGGTGAGGAGGCGGCGCCGCTGGGCAGGGACCTCTCCGCGAACCTCGTTTACAAAAGTGTATTCGAATTCACTTTTGTAGACGCAGAGTCGGGAAGGGGGGCGGCCGGGGGCCAGCCACCGCAGGACGCGCGCTAGAAGACGATCACCGACCGGATGCCGTCCTGCGCCTCCATCAGCTCGAACCCGCGGTTCACCTCGTCCAGCCGTAGGCGGTGGGAGACGAAGCCGTCCAGGTCCAGCTTTCCCCGCATGTAGAGGTCGACGAGCTGGGGGACGTGGGTCCTGCCCCGCGCGCCGCCGAAGCTCCCGCCCTGGACCCGCCTCCCGGTGATCAGGAAGCGGGGGACGATGTCGACGGTCTCCCCCTTCCCGGCGACGCCCAGCACCGTGCAGAGCCCCCACCCCATCCGGGCCGCCTCGACCGCCTGCCCCATGACCCGGACGTTCCCGGTCGCCTCGAACGTGTAGTCGGCGCCGAAGCCCCCCGTCTCCTCGACGATCCGGGCGACCGGGTCCTCGCGGCTCGCGTCGATCGTGTCGGTCGCGCCGTACCTCTTCGCCGTCTCCAGGCGATCCGCCGACAAGTCGACCGCGAAGATCCGCCCCGCGCCGGCCATCGCGCAGCCCGCCACCGCCCCCAGGCCGACCAGCCCGCAGCCGAAGACCGCGCACGTCGAGCCCGGCTCGACCTGGGCCTTCCAGAGGGCCGCCGCGAGCCCCGTCGTCGCGCCGCAGGCCAGCGTGCAGACCGCCTCCAGCGACGCCTCGGGGTCGATCCTGGCGAGCGCGATCTCCGGCAGGACCGCGTACTCGGCGAACGTGCTCGTCCCCATGAAGTGGCGGATCGGCTCCCCGTTCCGCGAGAGCCGTGTCGTGCCGTCCGGCAGGTGCCCCTTCCCCTGCTCCTCCCGGATCGCCATGCAGATGTTGGTCTTCCCGCTCCGGCAGTGGACGCACTCGCCGCACTCGGGAGAGAACAGGGTGATCACGTGGTCGCCGGGCGCGAGCGACGTGACGCCCTCGCCGACCGCCTCGACCACCCCCGCCCCCTCGTGACCGAGGACGGTCGGCGCGTAGCCGCTCGGGTCGACCCCGCTCCACGTGTACATGTCCGTGTGACAGACGCCGCAGGCGTGGACCTTGACCAGGGCTTCACCGCGTCTGGGTGCGGCGAGATCGAGCTCCTGAACGACCAGCGGTTGCCCGAATTCCTCGAGGACGGCGGCCCGGATTTTCACGTGAGGTCGAGAAGCATCCTGAGTGAATCGTCGACGTCCAGCAACTTCTCCTCGTCGTTGACGGTCATTGCGTAGTGCAATACGTCGCAGCAAGGGGCGAAAAAAAAAACGGGTGGGCCCGGCGCAGCGGCCCACCCGGAATGGAAGAAGCCTAGAGCGTCAGTCGGATCCGTCCATAGTAAAACCCGCCGTTGCTCCCGAACTGGGTGACGCGCCGGCTGAACGGGAAGCGGCCGCGGTCGATGTTGGGCGCCTTTTCGTGCTCGTCCGGGAAGGTGTCGAAGACGTTGTTCGCTCCCACCGATAGCCTGATGCCGGGGAAGAGCTCGTACGACACGTCGGCGTCGAAGATTGTCTTCGCCCCGAACGTCTCGTCGTTGGCCGGGTCCGGCGGCCGGTACTCGATCTCCCCGAAGAACGCGGCCGCCCCGTAGAGGCTCAGCGGGCCCTGTGTGTAGCGCGCCGAGAAGTTGAACTTCTCGGTCGGCAGCGCGCTCTCCAGGCGGTTCGACTCTTCGCGGTTGAAGAGGAGCGTCCGGACGGCCTCCAGGTCCCCGCCCGCGAAGATTTGTGTCATCTCGGGAGGCACGTTGATCCGCAGGACCTCGGTGTCGGTGAAGTTGACCGACCCGGACAGGTCAAGCGTCCCCAGACCCCACGCCGTTGCGTACGAAACCACCACGTCCACCCCCTGGGTCCTCGTGTCGACCGCGTTGGCAAAGAACTGGGCCGCGGTCACCCCTTCACGCGAGAAGGGCTCGAGGATCGTCGCGACGATCGGGTTCGCGTCGCTGAACTGGCTGGTAAGCACGATCCGGTCGTCGATTTCGATCCGATAGTAGTCCGCCGTGATCGACAGGTTGGACCTCGGCCGGGCGATGAATCCGGCGCTGACGTTGGTCGAGGTCTCCTCGTCCAGGTCGGGGACCCCGAACGCCTTCGTGATCTGGCTCTGGTTGTTGCTGGTCAGCACCTGACGCGGCTCCAGCGTCCCGGTCTCTGGGTCGAACAGGAACTGGGTGCTGACGTTGTTGAACCACACCTGGTGGAGCGACGGGGCGCGGAACCCGTTGCTGACCGCCCCACGCAGCGCGAACGGCTCGGTCACTTCATAGCGGGCCGCGATCTTTCCGGTCACCGTGCTGCCGAAGTCGCTGTAGTTCTCGGCCCGGCCGCCCACGTCGAGCAGGAACCGGTCCGTGAGCTCGCTCTCCAGCCCGACGTAGCCGCTGATCGAGGTCCGGAAGCGGTCGACCTCGTTGGAGGGCTGGAACCCTGGGAAGACCTGCGAGCCGGCCGCCTTGGGGCCGCCCGTCGAGGTCGTGTCGAAGTCGACGCCGGCGACGTCGCCGCCGTTCCCCAGCAGGTACGACTCGGGCTGCCCGGCCTCGATCTGATAGTTCTCGACCCGGTACTCGCTGCCCAGGACGAGCGACATCGACCGGACGGCGCCGCCCGTATCCAGGAGCCGCACGACGTCCAGGTTCCCGACCGTCTGGCCGAATTCGAGCTCGCCGGCGTCGAAGGTGGTCGGGCTGGACGGCCCGATCGACGCGTTGACCGAGTTGTCGATGTTGAACAGGAAGCTGTTTCGGCCGTGGGTCACGCTGAAGTCCATGTCCCAGCCCTTGCGCGTGCCGCGGACACCGGCCGTCGCCGCGACGTCGTCGATCTTCGGGTTGATCTGGGGCAAGAAGCCATTGGGGAAGATCTCGGGGACGACCTGCGCCTCCTGGTTGGGCAGCCGGTAGAACCCGGTTGCCGCCCCTTCGCGGTGGGAAAGGCCGCCGAATGAGTAGAGCTCGGCGTTGCCGGAGAGCGGATAGATCGAATTCCAGAAGGCGACGCCGACGACCGCCTCGCCCTGTCCCGTCTTAATCGAGAAATCGCGCCGGGTGAGCCCCCGTCGCCGGAGCTCGGCGTCGGTCTCCTCGGTGCCGGTGATCCCCGGGAAGATGTCGCCTGTCCACGGGTCGGAGCGGTCGGTCCGCCCGCGGTCGAGGTACATCCCCGTCACGTTGAAGTAGCCGCGGTCGGCGATGTCGAAGCCGTAGTTGGCGTCGATCCTGAGCTGCTCGCCGTCACCCTCGCCGGTCTGGCCGCCTTGGGCGTCGACCTCGAGCGCTTCCGTCTGGTCCTCGAGGACGAGATTGATCACGCCCGAGATGGCGTCCGAGCCGTACTGCGCCGACGCCCCGTCACGAAGCACCTCCACTCGCTTGATCGCGGCCGTCGGGATTGCATTCAGGTCCACCCCTACCGTCCCCCGGCCAAAGGTTCCGTTGACGTGGACCAGCGCGCTCGAGTGACGCCGCTTTCCGTTCACGAGGACCAGCACCTGGTCGGGACCGAGGCCGCGCAGGCTGGCCGGATTGATGTGGTCGGTGCCGTCGGCGATCGTCTGGTGGGAGGCGTTGAACGAGGGCACGGCGACGGCGAGCAGCTGGTTCACCTCGGTATGCCCGGAGGCCTGGATCTCCTCGGACGTGAGGACATCGACCGGCACCGGGGTCTCGGTCTCCGTCCGCGTCGTCCGGGACCCGATCGCCACGATCTCGTCGGCCAAAAGCGGCGCCGAGGCGAGCCGGAAGTCGACGGTCAGGGTCTGGCCCGCCTCGAGCGTGACGCGCTCCTCCCCCTGCCGGTACGCGAGGGACCGGGCGTGGAGCGTATGGACTCCGGCCGGGGCGTCCAGCCGATACTCGCCGCGGTCGTTGGTGACCGCCCCCCTGGCCGTGCCGGCGATCGATACGCTGGCGCCGGCGATCGGCTCGGCCGTGTCCTCGGTCAGGACCTGTCCCGTGATCGTCCCCTGCTGGGCGAACGCGGGAGAGCTCGCGGCGAAGAGGAGCGTAACCAGGCTGGCGATGACGGGCGACCGTGCTCTCATGATGCCTCCTGGAGATGGCTGGAAGGGCTTGGCGGCCGCGCGTGGAGCCGCAGGGGGAGTATGGTCAGCCGGTCTCCGGGCTGTCAACCACGGCCCGCAGGTCGACCGCGATCGCCCGGTCGACGTAGGCGAAGACGGGGTTGGCCTCGAGGGTGAACAGGTCGGGCCGGCTCTGGAGGCCGCTGGCGAGGGCTACCGCAAGGGCCGCGAGCGCGGCCCGGTCCACTCCCGGTCGCCCGCGGAAGCCTCGCAGGACGGGCGCGATCCGGAGCTCATCCAGCATGGCCTCGACCTCGTCCGGGCCGACGGGCAGCATGCGGACAGCGACGTCGTCCTCGATCTCCGCGGTCAGGCCGCCCGCACCGAGCAAGAGGAAAGGGCCGAACTGGGGATCCCGCCGCGCCCCCACAATCAGCTCGGCCACGGGCGGCGGCAGCATCGAGGAGACCGTGACCCCGTCGATGTCTGGATGCGGGCGATCCGCGCGAGCCTCGAGGTGAGCCCGCGCGGCCGACGTGACCCTCTCGAACGCGGCCCGCGCCGCGTGGGATCCGTTGACGCCGAGTGCGACCCCGCCGGCGTCCGACTTGTGGGAAATGGACCCCGAGACCACCTTGACCGCGACCGGTCCGTCCGCTCGCTCGGCCGCCTTCGCGGTCTCCTCGGCCGTCCGGCAGAAGGTCGCCTGGACGATGGGGATGCCGAGCTCGGCGATCAGCTCCCGAATCTCGGGCTCGGTGAGGATCGCGCGTCGTGGCGGGTCCGGGGTCGCGGGCCCCACGCTCGCCGCGGCTCCGGTGACGCGGGCGGGCAGGCTCCGGGCGATCGCGCGGCCGCGCTCGCGGGCCGCCCAGAGGCATCGGGCCGCCGTCTCGAGCGACCCCAGGACCGGAACCCCCGCCGCCGCGAGCCGCCGGAGCGGATCGGTGCGCGCGGCGTGGTAGAGCGTGTGGACGACGATCGGCTTCCCGGCCGCCCGGGCGATCTCGACCATTCGGTTCGCCGATGCGGCCTCCTCGGCCGCCAGCTCTTCCGCGAACCGGATCGCGTAGCCGCCGAAGAGACCCGTCACCAGGACGCCTCCGACCGCCGGGTCGGCGAGGATCTCCTCCAGCGCTTCGGCGAACGCGGAGGGGCGTCCATCGGCGGCTCCCGCCAGGTCGACCGGGTTGGCCACGCTGGCGGCGGGTCCCAGGAGGGAGCGGAGACGCTCCCGGGTGGAGGCTCCAAGGCGCGCCAGAGGCATGCTCAGGTCGACCATGGCGTCGGCTGCCAGGGTTGCATGACCGCCGCCGTCGGCGAGGATCGCGACCCCCGCCCCGGAGGACAGGGTGGGTTGGCCCGCCAGCGTCTCGCCGATCGCCAGGAGCTCATCCCCGCGAGTGACCTCGACGAGGGCGGCCCGCTGGAGGGCGGACCGGAGGACCCGGTAGGAGCCCGCCAGGGCGCCGGTGTGGGAGCGCGCCGAGGCCTCCCCGCCCGCCGTCCGACCCCCCTTCAGGAGGACGATCGGCTTGGTCCGATTGACCCGAGTCGCGACTCCGAGGAAGCGGCGCCCGTCCTGGAATCCCTCCACATACATGAGGATGGCCGCCGTCGCCGGATCCTCCTCCAGGTACTCGAGGACCTCGTCCTGGGCGACGTCGGTCTCGTTCCCGATCCCGACGTAGACGGAGACGCCTTGTCCCCGCGCCGCCAACTCCGTCATGAGCTGGAGCCCGACGTTCCCGGACTGGGTGACGAGGGCCAGCCGGCCGGCGGGGACGGCGCGCGACCCGACCAGGTTCAGCCCGATCGAAGTATTTACGATGCCCGAGGTGTTGGGGCCGATCACGCGGATCCCCGTTCGGCGGGCGGCCTCGAGCACGGCCCGTTCGAGGGCCTCGCCCTCCAGGCCCGACTCCCGGAACCCGACCGCCGGGATCACGGCCCCGCGGATCCCCTTCCGCCCGCACGCCTCGACCAAGGCCGGGATCGCCGCGGCGCGGGTGGCGATGTACGCCAGGTCGGGCGTCTCCTCGAGCGTCTCCACGCTCGGCGATACCGCGACCTTCAGGACCTCGCCCCCAGCCGGGTGGACGGCGTGGATCCGTCCCCTGTAGCCCGACTCCTTGAGCGCCCGGAGCGCCTGGTAGCCCCGCTTCCGCGGGTCCCTGGAAACCCCGATCACGACGACGGACGAGGGCTCGAGAATCGGTTCGAGGGTGCGGCTACTCGCCGACAAAGCGGGGGGCACGCTTCTCGCGAAAGGCGGCCAGCCCCTCCTGCCAATCCTTGGACTTCATGCA
>DATEDS010000065.1:0-4351 GCA_035281565.1 Gemmatimonadota bacterium | reverse complement strand
CCCGAGGAGCTCGAGCCGCTCCTCTAACGCGTCGATGGCCTGCGGGTCCCGCGAGTCGCTCACGAAGGCAAGTTAGCGTCGGCCGTGGCGCCGCGCCCGACGACGCCGGTGGACGCCTCCGCCGCGTCACCGGCGTCGTCGCGCCGGCGATCCACCACGTACACCGAGCCGTGGAACGACTTGGCGTAGGATTTCATCTCGCTGGCCAGCTCGCTGACCTTGGCCGGGTGGACGAAGCTGCGGCGCACGTTGGACACGCAACCGATCGACAGCGTCATGAGCGGGATCTCGCGGACGCTCCCCTGGCGGTCTTTCGCCAGGATGGTCCCGCGCCGCCGGTCCTCGTCGGTGTATTGCAACGGCATGAGGGTGTCGAAGGCGTCGATGATGGCATGGGAGACCCGCGCCAGGTCCTCGAAGGGGAGCGTGTAGATGAAGTCATCCCCGCCGATGTGGCCGACGAACCCGCGGTCGGAGAGCCGGCGCACGGTATCCCGGAGGATGAGCGACAGGATCCAGATGACACGGTCGCCGCGGTGATAGCTGTAGCTGTCGTTGTACTCCTTGAAGGAGTCGATGTCCGCGTAGCACACCGCGAATCGCTCGCCGCTGGCGATGCGCCGCTGTATGTCGTGCTGGATGATCTTCGTCCCCGGAAGCATGGTCGATGGATGCACGGCCACGTCCCGCTCGAACCGATCCAGCACGGTCCGGAGCCTCAGGATCTGCTCACGGCCGGAGTGGGTTCCACACAGGAACTCGTCAGCGCCGCTCTCGAATCCCCGGGCGATCTCGTCCACCCGGTGCTCGCGCGAATGGAAGACGATCGGAACCACGCTGTTGAACGGATCGTTCTTCAACCGCCGGCAGAGGCCGGTGGCAGAGGCGAAGTCGTGGTCGGCGTCGAGCACCAGCAGGTCGACCACCCCGCGCTCCAGGGCCTGGACGACCTCGGGACTCGAGCCCAGCACCGACATCTCCCCCGACCGCTCCTCGAGGAAGCGCTCCAGGGCCTCGGGGACGCGCGGACCGCCGAGATACAGGACTCGCAGGCCGCTCACGTCGCCTTCCGCGGTCAGTCCTCGCGCCCGGTCGGCCGGTACGGCGGGTCGATCCACTGACGGTACCGCTCCAATCCGGTGGTCACGACCACCGCGCTCCGCGTGCCGGGCGGGGTCTCGGTCACGAAGACCGCGTCGACCTCGGGCCACTGCTCGACCATCTCCGGACCGCCGAGCGGCCCGAGGACGAACAGCGAAGTGGCAAGGATGTCGCTGATCATGGCGCTCTCGGCGAACACGCTGACGCTCACCAGCCCCGGCTCGATCGGTCGCCCGACCCGCGGATCCACCAGGTGGCCGTAGCGGCGGTCCCCCAGCGTGACCTGCCGCTTGAGCGACGACGACGTCGACGCCGCTCCGGGCGGCACCTGGAAGATGGCGAATCCTCGCTCCGGCTCATAGGGGTTGCTCAGCTCGATCGGCCACGCGCCCCCGGTCGACTCCGGCCCGGGACCGAAGAAGACCATGTCGCCCGACAGGTCGACGATGCCGCTCGTCGCTCCGGCTTCCGTCATCGCCTCCCGCATGCGGTCGAGGGCGAACCCCTTCATGACCGCGCGCAGGTCGAGCTCCATTCCCGAATCGGGCAGGAAGATCGTGTGGGCCAGCGTGTCGACCACGACCCGGTTCCAGCCGACGAGGCGCCGGGCGGCCGCGATCGACGACGCGGTCGGGATCCTCGGCTCGGCCGACGGGCCGAACCCCCACAGGTCCACCAACGGCCCGACGGTGGGATCGAACGCCCCGTCGCTCCGCTCGGCCCACAGGAGAGCGGCGCGGACCGCCGCCTCGGTCCACGGGCTGACGACGACCGGCTCGCGCCCGGCACTCCGGTTGATGCGGCCCACCTCGCTGCCGGGGTTCAGCCGGTCGAGCAGCAGCTCCACCGAGTCGATGACCGCGAAGCCGGCTGCCAGCGCGCGCCGGGCGGTGGTCGAGTCCGGGGCCGACACGGTGGTCCGGCCCTGCGTCGAGAGGACGAACCGACGCTCGGAAAGCTCGACCCCCGGAAACTCCTCGGTGGCCTCGTGGATGGCGTGGGCGATCCGCAGCGGCGGTCCCTCGGCCTCCGACCCGCCTTCCGTCCGGGCGGCGGTCGCGCAGCCGGCGAGTCCGAGCGCCAGGACGACGGCGATTCCCCTGAAGCCGGCAACAGGCATGGGGAGAAGCTCCAGAATCGGAGGCCCCCGCGCAAGAACCCCCGGGAAGCCCGGGCCGCGCGAGACGGGATCAGGAACCGACCAGGGTCAGCTCGCTCTGCTGGGACATGTCGATGTTCCGGCGGGACGGCCCCTGCGGGCCCATCGTCACCTTGGTGACGGTGGCCTGGGCGGTCGTCTCCACGCGGGCCACGATCTGGCGCTGGCGATCGAAGTGAAGCCGGCCGCGGAGCCGGATCCGCTCCTCGGTCGTCTGCGGGGCCCGACCGGTCAGGCTGTCGGCTTCGTACACGACCGGCAGGTACACGTCGCCATCGAAGGCGATGATCGCCGTCCGGTCGTCCAGGTCCTCGAGCACGTAGGTCGAGCGGGTCACGACCGGCTCGGCCTGCGGCGAGAGCACGCGCACCTCCTGGGTCCAGCTGTCCCCCACCTTGAGCGGCCGCTCAGGGAACACCGGCTGGGTCTGGTCCAGATACGTCTTGAAGTCGAGGTTGCCGAAGACCTTCCGCGCCGACCTCAGGTCCCCGACGTCCATGATCTTGCCCTGCGGGGTGATCTCGACTCGAAGGGCGAACTCCGCAGGCATCCCGTGGCCGACCTGCCGCGTGCTGGGGCGATAGGTCCACGCCAGCAGGTAGTTGCCGCGCGCGGTCACCTCGGTGGCGACCTCCTCGATGCTCATGGTCCGCTCGTAGGACTCGCTGGCGGGCTCCCCGCCGCTCGTGTCGGCGCGGGTCACCGTCCCCCAGACGCGATATTGATAATGAAGGGTGTCCCCGATCTCGTAGTCGAGGCGCAACCTGACCTCGGGCGCGGGGACCGGCTCCCCTTCGCCCGACGAGCAAGCGCCGGCGACTGCCGCCGCCAGGGCGAGCCCCCGTACGTGTCGGAGAGAGATCAACGCGGTTCGGCCAGGCCGGCGAGGACGATTCCCTTCGACACCGGGTCGACGCTGCCGATGGCGACGGTCGCCTGCTCGAAGAGACGATACTCGGAGGCCCATTCGGGGCCGGGCGCCGGGGCGGAGACGATCGGTGCCCGGTCGTCGGGCGCCGACTCCGGACCGGGCTGGATCAGAAGCAGAAGCGCGATCGAAGCGGCCAGCGCGAGCGCCGGGAACAGCCGCCGGGCAGGCGGGCGGAGTTTCGGGCCGAAACCGGTCCAGAACTCGTCCCAGTATCCCTCGGGAGGGGCCGGCGGGTCGGCCCCGTACCACCGCAGGGAGCTCAGCACGGCCGCGCACTCCTCGCGCAGCGACCGGCACCGGTCGCAGCGCCACAAGTGGGCCTCCGCGGCCTGCTCGCCCGGCTCGGAGAGCCGCCCGTCCAGCAGCGCGTAGACCGCCGCGGCGTCGAGGTGCCGTTCGGGCGGGTAGAGCGCTTCGTGGTCCATAGGGTTCATGCTCATCACCTAAATGACGCAAACGACGAGCCAACGTTCAAGACCGGCGCCGGTCCGGACCTTCTCAACGCCGGCCGCCCAGGATGGCACGCAGCTTCTCCCGACCGTAGAAGAGGTTCGACCTCACCGTCGCCGGCGGACACTCGCACCGCTGGGCGACCTCCTCCGTCGAGAGCCCCTCCACGTCGTGCAGGATCACGATCTCCCGTTGACGGGGAGGGAGCGACCGGATCGCCCGTTCGAGACGGACGTAGAACTCGCGCCGCTCCACGCGCTGGTCGGGGGCCTCGAGCCGGAAGTCGGCGTAGTCCTCGGCGAACCGCTCCGGGGGCGGGGTCTCGTGGCGGGCCGTGCGCCGGCGGCTCCGCAGATGATCGAGCGCGGCATTGACGATGATACGCCTCGCCCACGGGAAGAACGCCTCCGGCTGGGTCAGCGCCGCCAGGTTCTGGAACACCTTCACGAACGCCTCCTGCAGGACGTCGTCGGCGTCCGCGTGGGAGCCGGCATAGCGGCGGGCCAGCCCATAGAAGGCGCTCCGGTAGGCGTCCATCAGGTCCCGGAACGCGCGCTGGTCCCCGTCGCGGGCCCGCCGGACGAGCTCCGCCGTCCTGGCGGCCTCGCCCTCTATCGGGCGGGAACCGGACGCGACCATCGGCGTCTTCATACCGCCTTTCCCCTCGATCCAGCGTCCTCCACCCCGAGGACCCATGCCACCACCCGCCC
>DATEDS010000064.1:0-2583 GCA_035281565.1 Gemmatimonadota bacterium | reverse complement strand
CCGGATCCGTCTGGGTCTCCCGGTCGATCCCCTCCTGCCGAACGCCCGGACCTACGCCCTCTTCGCCGTCGTGGCGGCAATCTGCGGGCTGTTCCTCGGAATCGTCGAGCGGTGGACCGACCCCCGAGCGCGCGTGCGATCGTGGAACCGGGCGCGGGCCGAGAACCCGCTGCGGTCTTTCCGCGTCCAGCTCCTCCTCGCCTTCGTGGCGGTGGCGGCCGTCCCCCTCACGCTCTACGCCGTGCTCGGCCTGCGGACGACCCGCGCCGAGGTCCAGGAGTCCACCCGCGCGGCCGCGACCGAGGCGCTGGCGGCGGCGAGCCGACTCCTCGTCGGGGACGCGGCCCTGGAGCAGGGGACGGCCCGGGCGCTCACGTCACGGCTCAGGCAGATCTCGGACATCCTCGGCCAGGACCTGGTTCTCTACTGGCGGGGCCGGACGGTGGCCTCCAGCCGGCCCGAGATCTTCGCCTCGCGGCTGTTCGCCGACCGGATGAAGGGCGAGGTGTACACCGAGCTCTTCGCCGGGGGCCGCGCGAGCGTGTTCGACTCGATGTTCCTGGGTGACCGCTCGTTCCTGGTCGCCTATCGCACGCTCCGGGAGCCGGGCGCACCGGCCGGGTACGTGCTGGCGACGCCGCTCCTGATCCGGGAGGACGAGGCGCGGCTCGACCTGCAGCGGCTGGGAGAGGGAGTGTTCCTCCTGACCGCCTTCTCGATCGCCTTCCTGCTGGTCGTCGGCTGGGGTCTCGCGCGGTTCATGGCGCGTCCGCTGGGCGCGCTGGAGCAGGGAACCCGCCAGATCGCGTCCGGCCGGCTCGCGTACCGCCTCCCGCCGCCGGCCCGGCAGGACGAGTTCGGCCGGCTCCATCAGTCCTTCAACGTCATGGCCGAGCGTCTCGATCAGGGCCAGAGAGCCCTGGAGGAGGAGAAGTCCCGGGTCCAGGCGATCCTGGCCGCGGTCGGCGCCGGGGTCGTGGCTCTCGACGGGGAGGGGAAGGTGCAACTCCTGAACGAGCGCGCCGCGAGCCTGCTGGGCGAGCGACCGGAGGCCGTGCTCGGCCACCGGGCGGGGGAGCTGGCTTCGCGCCGGGATGGAGCGTCCCGCTTCTGGAGGCTGGTCGAAAGCCAGCTCAGCGGGGGCCGCGCGGACCGTGACCTGGTCCTGCGCCGGGACGGGGAGGATCGCCACTACCACGTGGTGTTCACCGGTCTGCGGGAGCCGGATGGGGCGGAAGAGCGGGGGCTGGTCGTGGCGTTCGAGGACATCACCGACAACGTCGAGTCCCAGCGTGTCCTGGCGTGGGGCGAGATGGCCCGGCAGGTGGCCCACGAGATCAAGAACCCGCTGACCCCGATGAAGCTCTCGCTCCAGCACCTGGAGAGGACGGTCGACGATCGGCCCCCGAACTTCGAGCGGCTCTTCCGGTCCAACCTGGATCTGGTGCTGGCCGAGATCGAGCGCCTCGAGCGGATCGCGGGGAACTTCGCCCGCTTTGCGGTCCCCGATCCCGGCGCGCTCGTCCCGTTCGACGCGGTGCTGGTCGCGCGGGATGCCCTGACCCTCTTCCAGGGCACCGAGGAGAACGTCCTCTACGGGCTCCAGACGGTCGGTGAGCCGAGGCCGCTTCTCGGGGAGCCCGAGGGGTTCCGGCGGGTCCTCGTCAACCTGCTCCAGAACGCCCGCGACGCCGTGGTCGCGAACGGGGGCGGTCGGGTGGACGTCCGGCTCGACTGGGAGCGCGAACGCGGCTGGGCCCGGGTGTCCGTCCTGGACGAGGGGATCGGCCTCCCCGAGACCGGGCTCGAGCGGCTCTTCGAGCCCTCCTTTTCGACCAAGACCCGCGGCACCGGGCTCGGGCTCGCGATCACGCGCCGGATCGTCGAGGCGTGGGGCGGCTCGATCGAGTACGAGCGGCGGCCCGAGGGAGGCACGGCGATTCACGCCCGCCTCCGCCTGGCCCTGCAATCCTGATCCGCAGAACCAGCCTTCCCCGAAAATGGAACTCCATTACACAGTCTTACGGAAGGTGTATTACATAGTTTGGAACCAGGGTTCATTTTCGTTGACTTCCCATATCGAAGCATGGTACGATGCCGCCGTCGATTGGAGGACGGGGTGCCCGAGGTGGGCAATCCGCAAGCTCATCCCCCGACCGCCACGACGCGCGCAGGGGCCGCCGGCGCCCCCCTCCGGCTGGCCCCGCGCGCTCGAGGCGGCAGGAACCAACGAGAACTTTCCCCCTGGAAAGAGCATGGAGATGATTCCTGGCATACTCTCGAGAGCGGTGATCCACCCGGTGCGTGACGAGCGTGGATCGACCATCGTGTTCGTCACCCTGTCGATGACGGCGCTGTTGTCGATCATGGCGCTGGCGGTGGACGTGGGCATGCTGTACGACGTCCGCACCGAGGCCCAGCGGACGGCGGACGCGGCGGCGCTCGCCGGGGCCGGGACGTTCGTCATGGATCCGGACCTGGACGCCGCCGACGAGGACTTCGCGCGCGCCACGGCGATCGACGTCGGCGGAAGGAACCTGGTCTACGGCGACTCGGCCGAGATCCTCCCGGAGGGCGTGGTGG
>DATEDS010000063.1:0-3475 GCA_035281565.1 Gemmatimonadota bacterium | reverse complement strand
CTGCCGCGCCACCGCCAGGTTCGCCAGCGTCTCCGATGGGGCCGAATGCAAGCTCTTCCTCAACTCGTCGCTCGACCCGATCACCGGTGGGGTCGGAACGACGGATACGGACTGCACGACCGTAGGTGTCGCCAAGAAGGTCGGGGAATGCACCTGGCAGGACATCCCGGTACCGGACGACATCTGCTACTACGGGGTGGTGGACAAGCAGGACCAGACGGGGACTGCTCATCACGCCGAGGGAGAGGTTTGCGTCGGCCCGGGTGATCCGGCTCGCGAGGGGGAGAAGCGGACCTGCACGTTCGACTTGACGAGAGGCACGGTGAGCTGCGCGACCTCTCCGATCTAGGAGAAACCGCGCTGTAAGCGGCCGGGCGCCGGCCGTATCGGGGAACGAAAGCGGCGCGGTCCGCACGAGCGGGCCGCGCCGCTCCTCTTTGGGCCCCCGGTTCCTTCCGCTCACGACGTCACACCCACAGACTAGAATCCCACGGTTGAAGTTCTCCCGGGGTGATGGCGGCCTCCGGTTGATGCCGTTCGCCCCAGCGCGTACCGTGAGGTCTTCCATGAAACTGATCGAGCACCTCGAGCGGATCGCCCGCGGGGAACCGGTCGGGCGGAAAGTCCTCGTCTGTCCCAACCGCGGCGTGGGTCGGGAGCTCCTCCGTGCGCTGGCCGTCCGGGGTGTCGGGTGGATCGGGTTCGAGATCACGACGCCTCGGTCGTTCGCGCAATCCATTGCCGGTGACGCGCTGGCGGCGCAAGGTCGAACGCCGATGGACGAGTTCGAGGAGGAGGCCCTCCTCGACGAGGCGATCGACGAAGCCGTGACGGGCGACGCCGGATGGACGGAACGGCTCTCGCAGGGGATCGGCTTTCGCCAGGCGATGGCGAATGCGATCCAGGCCCTGCGGCTGGCGGACGTTCGACCCTCCGACCTGAGCGGCGCCGCTCTCGAGAGCGGGCGGAAGCGGGATCTCCTCCGGCGGTCCCTGGAGGCGTTCGAGCGGCGTCTCGAGGAGCGGGGGAGGGCCGACGGGGCGTCGATCTTTCGCGCCGCGCTGGAACGTCTGGCGGAGCGGCCCTTCTCCGACCCCATCCTCCTGACCCCCGGGCTACGGCGGGGCGGCCTGAGCGGCCGGTTCATGGAGGCGCTCCTCGCGGCGGGCGCCGTGGTTCTCGAAAGCGACTCCGTGCTGGGGCTCGACCCGCCGCCTTCGGCCATCTCCGCCGCCGACGATCCCCCGTCCCGCTCGGCGTGGCCGGCGGCCATGGGGAGCGGCGGCCCCGGTGCGGGCCGGGCGGACGGAGGCGACCAGACGGACCTGTTCGCGTCCGGCCCCGAGACCCTGCGCGGCGCATCCATGCACGGCGCGGCGTCCGCCCCCCACGGGTCCGAGCGGGCGTGGTCGAGCCCGCTGTCCCGCCTCTATGCCCCGGAGCTCGCTCCGCTCGGCGAGCCGTCGGGCCATGCGACCAGGATCGACCTCTTCGCGGCCGCCAGCCCCTACGAGGAGATCCGGGAGGCCCTTCGTCGCGCGATGACCGAAGTCGAGACCTGGGACCAGGTCGAAATCGTCGCCACCGACCCTGTCGTCTACGGGTCGGCCCTCGACGAGATCGCCACCAAGCTCGGCGTCCCGGTCACCTATGCGGTCGGCCTGCCGGTCGAGCGGAGCCGGCCGGGCCGGGCGGCGATGGCGTACCTCGAGTGGATCTCGGCCGACTTCCCCGAATCCCTCTTCCGTTACCTGCTGGCCTCGGGGGACGTGGCTCCGCCATCCGGGAGCGCCCAGGTGTTGTCGGGAGGGCGGCTCGCCCGTCGCCTCCGGCGATTGCGCGTGGGCTGGGGAAGGGACCGCTACCGGGAGGCGATCGACCTCCGCATCCAGCGACTTCGAACCGAGGCGAGCGAGGAGCCCGAGCCCGATCCGGAGGACGTCGATCGGGTGCGCGACCAGGGCGACCGGGCCCGGGAGGCCGAGGAGCTCGCCGCGCTCGGCGGCATCCTGGAACCGATCCTCCGTTCGACGCCGCCCGTACCCGACCGGATCGGCCTGGGCGGCGCTCCCGTCTCTCCGGCCGAGCTCGCCCGCGGGCTCGCCACCTTCCTCGAGTTCGTACCCGCCCGGAGCGCGGTCGAGCACGAGGCGCGGGAGCGGCTTTCCGAGCGCCTCGGGAGAATCGAGGCGACCCTCGTCCGCCGCACCAGCTTCTCCTCGGCGCTCGCGATCCTCAAGAAGCATCTCGAAATCCGGATCCCGAGCCCCGGAGCGGAGGGGCCTCCTCCCTGGAGCTCGACGGCTGGCCATCTCCATTTCAGCGACCTGGACCATGGAGGCCGAACCGGTCGCCCGGTGACGTTCGTGGTCGGGCTCGACGCCGAGCGCTTCCCGGGAGTGGGGACCCAGGATCCCATCCTGCTCGACGACGACCGGCGGCGACTCAAGCCGAGCGCCCTGCCCGGGACGGGCGAGATCCTGGAAGAGCGACGCTATGCGCTGGCCTCCATGCTGGCGGGACTCGAGGGCCGGGTATCGTTCAGCTTCAGCGCCTGGGAGGCGGCCGCGGGCCGGGATCGACCCCCGGCCGGAATCGTGCTCCAGGCCCATCGCGTCGCCTGCGCCCGGCCGCTGGCCTCGTACACGGATCTGCGCGACGCCCTCGGCGCGGTCGTGAGCCCGGTCCCCGGCAACGGCCGGGCGATCGATGCCGGCGACGTCTGGCTCGACGCCTTGCATGAGGACGGCCTCTTCCGACGCGCGGAGGGGCTCATCCGGGCTTCCTTCGTCGGGCTCGATCGTGGCATCGCGGCGCGGCGGGCGCATCGAGGTGACGTCCTCTCGGCCCATCTCGGGAGGATCGAGGCCCGGCCGGACGTCCTCGATCCGAGACGGAACCCGGACCTGGCGCTCTCCGCGACCGCGCTCGAGAAGCTGGGAGCGTGCCCGCTCGCCTACCTCCATCAGAGCGTGCTCGGGTTGCGGGACCCCGAGGACCCCAAGCTCGATCCCGGCGCGTGGCTCGAACCTCGGGAGCGCGGGACCTTGCTTCACGCCGTCTACGAGGAGTCGCTGCGCCGGGCGCGCGAACGGAGGGTGGCGCTGGACGGACCGGCGTTCGGCGAGCTCGCGCTCGCCGTTCTCCAAGAGGAGATCTCGCGATTCCGCGGCCGTGTTCCGATTCCCAGCCATGAGGTCTTCGAGCGGGAGGCGAGGGCACTCGCCGACGACCTGAAGGTCTTCGTTCACATGATCGCGGCGAACCCGCCCGACTGGATGGATCTCGAGCGCGGTTTCGGCGCTTACGGGGGAACCGAGACGCCGATTGAGATGGCCGTGGATGGCGGATCGATCCACACGCGAGGGTACATCGATCGGATCGACCGCCTGCCGAACGGGAAGCTGAGAGTGGTCGATTACAAGACCGGAAGGCCCCGCGATCACAAGGCGAAGAACGGGGTCTTTCACCATGG
>DATEDS010000062.1:0-4619 GCA_035281565.1 Gemmatimonadota bacterium | reverse complement strand
GGATGAGCGAAACCGGGATGAGCCCCGCGGCGTCGACCCCGTCCATGAACCCGCGCAGGGTGAAATCGGCGCCCAGCTGTCGGGCGCGCTCGGCGAGCAGCTTCTCGATCTCGATCTTGCCGACGACGTAGCTCGTCCCGTAGCCGGGCTGCTGGAGGTAGAGGTGCTGCTCCCAGCGGCCGGTCTCTCCGTCCTCCCGCAGCCAGCCCCGCGGAGTCCACTCCGCGGTGAACGCGACGGCCTCGTCGAGGGTGAGCTCCCCGGCGTGCATCCTGAGCGCGGCCAGGGCCCGCGCGGCGCGCTGCGCCAGCAGGACGTAGACGAGCTCGCGGGCGCGGGGCCGGTCGTCGAGGAGCCCGGCGTGCATCATCATCTCTTCCATCCCGGTCGCCAGACCCTCGGCGCGGCCATCGAAGATGTTGTAGAGGAGCGGTTCGCGGCGGATCGGGCTCGGGTGCGGCTCTTCGGCCATGCGTGCGAGGTCGAACCAGTGGTAGCCGTGGGCCCGCATGAGGAGCGGCTCCCGATAGTCGATCTCGGCGAAGAACTCGCGCGGCCCGTCTGCCGCGGCGAAGCGGCCGATCCGGGCCCGGAGGGCGGGCTCCAGGTACGGCCGGATCGAAACGATCTCCTCGTCCTCGAGAAACGCCATGTACTCGTCGATGGCCGCCCCGAAACGGCGGTCGTAGTCGGCGGCGTCCGCGATCGGCTCGAGCGGGGGGAGATCGCGGTTCCGGTGCTCCTCGAGCCGGAGCGCGGCATGGGCGCGGACCAGCTCCCGGCGGACCATCGCCACCTCCTCCTCCCACGTGAAGGGGACCAGGTGGACGTTCTGGAGAACCCAGGTGTAGTGATCGGCCCCCACGCCCGACGGGCCGTTGCGGGTCGGAGCTTCCCGCTCGAGCCAGGCCACGAAGGCATCGGTCGCCTCGCGGGCACGTCGGGCCGCGGCCGCGAGCGCGGCATCGCTTTCAGCGGCCCGATCCGTCAGTTCGGCCAGGATCGCGCTCTGCTCGCGCATGGATCCGATCCCGGCGATCCACAGGTCGCGGGCGTCCCCCGTGAGGTTCCGCCGCGCCTGGTCGAGGAGCGGCGGGATCGTGCCGAGCCGCCCGGCCAGCTCGGCGGAGCGATCGGGCGGCAGCGGCAGCTCGTAGGTCCACAGCTCGATCGCGCCGGTCACGTGGGGTCCTTCACGGGCCGGGACGTCGGTCGGAGAGGGAAACACCATGACGTAGAAGGCCGGGTTTCGCGCCCATGGGCGGAGGACCCGGTGATCGAAGTCGAGCCCGTTCATCTCGGCGCGGACGAGGTGGTGGTCGACCCGCTCCGGGATCCGCCACCCCCGGGGGTCGATCCCGGCGAGCCGGCGCCGATAGTCGGCCAGCCCGGCGTGCTGTGCCGCCATCGCCTCATCCGTGTAGTCGGGGACGCCGTCGACGAGGACCGGTCGCTGGAAGGCGCGCCAGTCCTCGAAGAGCCGGACCAGATCCTCGTAGCCGGCGCTCGGGGGCTGGGCGGACACCGGGGCGGAGGCGAAGGCGACGACGAGCCCGAGCGCGATCGGCAACGCCCATCGCGCCGCCGTGCCGGGGCCGACAAGGGCGCTCATCGGCGCTATCCGGCCGGAGACGCTCGCAGGGCGAGGCGCTCCAGATAGGACCGGATCCGCCGGGCATTCGTGCCGAAATCGCATATCCCCAGCCGCGAGGTCGAGCGGACGTCGATCCGCGTCCCACCTCCCGAAAGGGGACGGGTCCGGATCCGGACGTCGTCGATGAACCCGAGCCGAGGGGTTCGCGCCTCGGCCCGGATCTCCCCCGCCTCGGGCTCGGTCGAGACGATGGTCCAGCCGGGCATCGACCGGGCGGCCGCCAGCGCGGCCGCGAACGCGGGTCCGGGCCCGAGCGGCACATCGAGCGGCTGGAGGTCGGGGTAGACGTCCGTATCGCCGGTCCGGACGTCGTGGACGACCAGCCTCCTCAGCCGACGCGTCAGGCCGGTCACGGGACGACGCGAACGGGATTCGAGTAGATCCAGGGCACCTCGGGAAGATCGCGCCCGTCACGATCCCCGAGGTAGGGGGACAGGTGACGCGGCACGATCCCCACCTCGACCCGGTACGCGCCCGGCCCCGGGACCGGCGCGTCGATCGATCCCCGGCTGTCGGCCACCACCGTCCGCGACCGGCCCTCGATCCGGTACAGCCGGATCCGGATCCCCGGCTCCGGGAGCGCGGCCGCGAGTCCCGAGACGGACGGCCGGCGGACGATCAGCCGCTGCCCGGGGTCGTAACGGACCGTTCTCCCCATCTCCACCGCCCCGGATCGGCCCCGCAGATGGAAGTCGAAGCCCGATGGCGTTCCCCAGGCCTCGAGAACCGCGTAGAAGCGACCCCGGCGGAGCGCGGCCTCGAATTGGACCGGGCCGGCCGGCGGCTCGACCAGGAGCGCGTTGGTGACCCACGGTAGCATGCGGAAGTACGAGTCGCCCCGGTCGCCGTCGGCGAGGTGGATCGGCAGCGCGTTCTCGTGGGCGTCCGAGGCGCCGAAGCCGAACACCATGCGCCGCGAGAGGAGCGCGTCCCAGCGGTCGATGGCGGCGTGATTGGCGTGGAAGATGGAAAGAAGGGCGAGGTCGGGATGGCTTCGCGTCAGCCGCAGGACGTACGGGGCAAGCCGGACGAACGCCCCCAGTCGCGACAGGCCCTGCGCCCGCCGGTGTTTAGGCGCGAAGTTCGAATGCGGGTTGTAGACCTCGATCCCGTCCGGCCGGAGGGCGGCGATCCGCTCGGCCGGCGCGCTCTCGGGATGCGGCATGAGGACGACCGCTCCGTAGCGGTGGAAGGCCTCGGTCGCATCTGGCCCTTCGGCGTCGAAGTACGCCCGGCGTTCCTCGCGCGATCCACCTGGCAGGGAGTCGAACCCGACCGGCATGAGGACGTTCTCCGCCCCCGCGAAGAGGACGGTGCCGCAGGGAAGCCGGTTGGCCACCAGGCGGCCTTCCACCACGACCGGCCGGTCACCGGGCCGGAAGAGCAGCGCCTCGGCCAGCGAGTCGGCCCGCACCAGCCAGCGGTCGTGCTCGGTCAGGAAGGCCGCGTCCACCCGGGTGTCGCAGAGCGCGCGACGAAACCGTTCCAGGCAAGGCTCGTTCGTCCTCTCGAGCTCGTCCTGGGCGGCCTCGTCGCAAGCGTCGTGGCTGTAGACCGAGTGGACGTGGACGATGGCGCGACGCGATAGCATGCCCCGGGGGGCGCCGAACGAGGCGGAGGGAGGCGGCCGCTCCGGCCAGGCGGGGATTCCCCCGTCGCCACCGGAGGCGGGAGCGCACGCGGGGGCCACCGCGACCGTGAGCCCGAACACGATCGAACGCAGCGGGGAGCCTCCACCGGTCGGCACGGCCGAAAGGTAGCCATCCCCCGTGGCGATCGCCCCGCGCGGCAGGCGGTAGCAGGGCCCTCCGGGCGCGGCTACCTTGTGCGCCCGATCCGCACCGCTCGCCCGCAGCGGCCTGAATCCGCGGCCGTGCCTGCGGACGAATCCTCGTCCATTCGAAGGAGACAACGTGGCCGACTGGGCACTCATCCTGGGTTCATCGAGCGGATTCGGAGAGGCCGCCGCGCGTGCGTTCGCCGCGGCCGGTACGAACATCTTCGGCGTCCACCTGGATCGGAAGTCGACGCTCGGTCACGTCGACGAGATCGTCGAGGCGATCAAGGCGACCGGGGTCGAGGTCGAGTTCTTCAACGTGAACGCCGCCGACCCCGAGAAGCGCGGCGAGGTCGTGCAGCACATCGCCGAGCGGCTGGCGGAATCGGGGGAGAAGGTCCGAGTCGTCCTCCATTCGCTGGCTTTCGGGACCCTCAAGCCGTACATCGACCCCGAGGGGAAGGCCGGACTGGCCCAGCGCGAGCTCGACATGACCCTCGACGTCATGGCCAACACCCTGGTGTACTGGGTGCAGGAGCTGGTGCGGCGGGATCTGCTGGGAGAAGGGGGCCGGGTCTTCTCGATGACGTCGACCGGCGACAACCACGCCTGGCCCACCTACGGCGCCGTGTCGGCCGCCAAGGCCGCGCTGGAGGCCCACACGCGCCAGCTCGCGCTGGAGCTGGCGCCGGTCGGCATCACCGTGAACGCCATCCGGGCCGGGGTGACCGACACCCCGGCCTTGCGCAAGATCCCGGGCCACGAGCAGATGGTCGAGGCGGCCCGGACGCGCAACCCGCACCGCCGGCTGACGACGCCGGAGGACGTGGCGCAGGCGCTGCTCGCGCTGGCGCGGCCGGAGACCCGGTGGATCACGGGGAACGTCATCGGAGTGGACGGCGGCGAAGAGATCTCGGGGTGAGGTGCCTCACGTCGTCCTGGAAACCAGCTCCCCGCTCCACGAGCTGATCGAGGGGATCCAGCCCTTCGTCGAGCGTGAGGGGAGCACGGTGTGGCGTCTGCGGGACCTGTTCCTGAACGCCGACGGCCGCCACGCGCTGGCCGAGTGCCTGGTCGTACGGGGCGGCCGTCCGCGGCGCTTCTTCGTGCACCTCTCGCAGCGGGAGGGCGACGCCAGCGTGGTCGTCCGGCCGCATCCCGTCCCGGCGATCGACGCCGTACCGTCGG